>DATIYI010000040.1:0-13861 GCA_035517695.1 Streptosporangiaceae bacterium | reverse complement strand
TCCAGCCTGCGGTGTTGCTCGACCTGGTCCGTAACTTCGTTGCCATGTACGGCGAGGGCAGGCAGTTGGCGAAGCTGGTCGCCAAGTACCACCAGTACTGGGCTGTCCGCAAGGCGGTCGACTGCACGGTCGAGGCCGTTGAGGGCGATGGGCGGGCGGGCGTTGTGTGGCACACCCAGGGCTCAGGTAAGAGCCTGGAGATGCTCTTCTATACCGGCAAGGTCGCCCGGCATCCGGCTATGGAGAACCCGACCGTCGTCGTGCTCACCGACCGCAACGATCTAGACGACCAGCTCTTCGACGAGGTGTTCGCCGGCGCGAAGGTCGCGGCCCCACTGCCTGAGGCACCCGTCCAGGCCGAGTCGCGTGAGCACCTCAAGCAGTTGCTGGTGGCGCGCGAGGGCGGCGGCATCATCTTCTCCACGATCCAGAAGTTCGGGCTGTCACAGGCAGACAAGGCCGCCGGGCGGCCGTTCCCGCTGCTGTCAGACCGGCTCAACATCGTGGTGATGGTCGACGAGGCGCACCGCTCAAACTACGACTTCATTGATGGGTTCGCCCGGCACCTGCGCGACGCGCTGCCCAACGCGACCTACATCGGGTTCACCGGCACGCCGATCGAGAGGGTGGACCGTTCGACCCGTCAGGTGTTCGGCGACGACATCGACATCTACGATCTGACCCAGGCGATCACCGACGGCGCGACCGTGAAGGTGTACTACGAGCCGCGGCTGGCGAAGGTGGAGCTGCCCTCCGAAGCGCACCAGGCCCTAGACGACGCGTTCGCCGACGCCACCTCGGGCACCGAGGACGAAGCGCGGGAGCGGCTCAAGACCCGGTGGGCGCGGGTCGAGGCCATCGTCGGGTCGGACAAGCGGATCGCCGAGCTTGCCGCGGACATCGTCGCGCACTGGGAGCAGCGCCGCGAAGTGCTCGCCGGAAAGGGCATGATCGTCGCGATGTCGCGGCGGATCGCCGTGGCGCTCTATAACGAGATTGTCAGGCTGCGCCCGGATTGGCATTCCGATGATTCCGAGCAGGGCCGGATCAAGGTGGTCATCACCGGCTCGGCCGCCGACGACGCGCTGCTGCAGCCACACATCTATGACGCGAAGACGCGGCGGCGGCTCAAAAACCGCGCCAAGGACCCGGGCGATCCGCTCGAGCTGGTGATCGTGCGAGACATGTGGCTGACGGGCTTCGACTCGCCGTCGATGCACACGATGTACGTTGATAAGCCGATGCGCGGCGCGCCGCTGGTGCAGGCGATTGCACGAGTTAACCGCACCTTCCGGGACAAGCCGGCAGGCTTGGTCGTTGACTATCTCGGCATCGCCGAGGATCTGAAGTTGGCGCTGGCGGACTACACCAAACGCGACCGGGAAAACCAGGATCTCGGCCAGGACCTGCGCGAGCAGGCGATTCCGGCTCTGGTCGAAGAGCACGGGATCGTGTGCTCGATCCTGAGCGGGTATCCATGGCGGCAGGCCCTGGCGAGGGGCGGCGACCAAGCCTACTTGCGCGCCGTGGCCGGGACCGCGGATTGGCTCCTGGGCTATCACCCCGGACTGCCGGAATCGCCGTGTACGAAAGAGGAACCTTGCCTGAAGTGCCGCTTCATGGCCCATGCCCGGCGCGTGATGTCCTTGTTTACTATGTGCGTGCCCGCCGATGAGGCGCTTGCGATCCGTGAGGATGTCGCCTTCATCGAGGCCGTCCGCGCCTCGATCGTCAAGATCGAAGGAGCTGACCGTGAGGGCCCCGACCAGGACGCCGAACTCGACATGGCCATTAAGCAGGTCGTGTCCGAGCACATCTCCGGTACCGGCGTCATCGACATCTACGCCGAGGCGGGGATGGAGCAGCCTGATCTGTCGCTGATCGACGAGGGCTTCATCGACAAGTTCCGGCGGAGCGACCGTCCGAACCTGCAGCTCGAGATGCTCAAGCGGCTGCTCTCCGAGGAGATCAAGCTTGTCGGTAAGCGCAATCTCGTCGCCGGGCGGACGTTCTCGGAGATGCTCGCCGGCTCGGTGCTGCGCTACCAGAACCATGCCCTTGACGCCGCGGCCGTGGTCGCCGAGCTGGTTGCGCTGGCCAAGCGGCTGAAGCACGAGCACGAGCGCGGCGCCGAGCTCGGGCTGCGCGAGAACGAGGTCGCCTTCTACGACGCGATCTGCCAGAACGACTCCGCCGTGCTGGAGATGGGCGACGAACTACTGAAGAAGATCACCCGCGAACTCGTCGACTCGGTGCGCCGCAACGCCACTATCGACTGGAGCGAGAAGGAACAGGTACGCGCCCGGATGCGCGCCGCGATCCGCCGCCTCCTCACCCGCTACGGCTACCCGCCGGACAAGCAGCCAGCCGCAATCGAACTTGTTATGCACCAGGCTGAACTGTTCGCCCAGGCTGCGTGACAGAGTGTCGGCTAGGGGACTGGAAGCGTGAGCACTACACCACTTTGGGTGCCTCTGGTCGTAGCCGGCATCGGCGTGGCGGGCACCCTCACCGCTGGCATCGCCGGTGGGCTCATCACACAGCGATGGGCTGATAAGCATGAAGACAGGGCTTGGGCTCGAGAGCGAGAGCGGGAACGAGAGCGATGGGCTCGTGAGGACGAAGCTCGTACGTTCGAGCACCGGCGGGAGGTGTTCGAGGACTTCTACGAGGCCGTAAGGGGACTGGCTCGGAGAGCCTATGACCACGGCTATGGCTTCGACGGCACTCCGGAGCTGCCCTTCGACTGGAACGCTGACGCCGGGGCGAAGCTCAACAGGCTGGGCCTTTACGCTGATCGGCGTCTTGCTGCCGCTGCTGCGGCTGCATACGACTCAGCCTTCTGGTGGGGTCAGCACACGAAATACGACGATCCCGACGATCCGGAGTTTTACGAGCGTCAGCAGCGGTTCGACGACGCTGAGTACGAGCTGCTCGTACTCTTGCGCCAGGCCCTCTCGATACCGGAGGGCGATCTCAGCTTGCCGGTCCCAGGCTACTCCAACACGCCTGAAAAGACCGCTGTCAGCGAGGACAAGCCGTTATGGCGATGCCGCCCAGGCCGTTCAGCCCAGCCGCAGTCGAGCAGATTTGCCGAGTGCTCGGTGAAGCGGTCACAGGTTCGGAGATTCCGAACCTGATCGCTCCGCTCAACGCACCTGAGCCGCCGGGCGAGGAGACGAACACCAAATGGAAACGGCTTTTAAATGCCGTGGCCACAGCGCAGAACCGCCAGCACGACGGCCGCCCGCTCGTGCGGCTCATCTCCGTTGTGATGAATCCCGTGCGCTTCTCGTCGCAGGCGCGGTATGACGACTGCCGGGCCCAGGTCAACGAGAAGCTCCTGTTCTCCGGCCTCAAAGTTCGAGAGGACGGCAAGGTCGTACGTGAGACACGACCCGCCACCACAGTCGCCGAGGCGCAGCAACGTGCCGACGACCTACGTGCCGAGCTGACACGTCGAGACGTCCATGCCGATGTGCTGCATTTCTGTCGAGCCGAGCTGCTGCAGCAGAACTACTTCCATGCCGTGCTGGAGGCTTCCAAGAGCATCGCCGACAAGCTCCGTAGCAAGACGGGTAAGGATGGCGACGGCTCGGCCTTGGTCGATGCGACATGCTCGCTCAACTCAGGACCTCTGATCGCCTTCAACAACCTCACTACCGAATGGGAGCGCTCGGAGCAGACGGGCATAGCCACGCTGATGAAGGGTCTGTTCTCCACCTTCCGCAACCCAACAGCTCACGCACCCAAGGTCCTATGGGCTACCTCACGGTCTCAGGCTCTCGACATGCTTACGCTGGCCTCGATGCTTCACCGCCGTTTGGATGATGCGACCGTTCGTAGGTCGGCTTAGTCGATCCCCTCGTCGCGCCACGGCGCATCGGGATCATCGAGCGTGTCGAGCATGACATCGCACCAGGTCACAGCGGCATTTACGGCCAATTGGGCATGCCGAGGCCGAAGGCCGACTCGTTCGCCCTTCGGGCCGTGGCCGGTGCCGTAGCCTCGGTTCCTAAGCTCGCCGAGGCCCATCACGATGCTCGTGAGACCGCCAAGGATTCGCTTGACCGCTCCAGTGGAGTCCGGGCCCGGGTGAATAGACCCGGGGTGCAGACCGATGGCCTCCTGGGCACGTTTGACCAGCGTAGGCAGATCGTCCTTGTCGTCGACCTCCTGGCCACGTTCCTGCAGGACCGCCTTGGCAGTGCTCTCGACCAGTTCCTTGGCCGTGCCGATGGCAAGGGGAGGGTCAGACTGAGCGGTTCTCTGGAGCCGTGTGAGGAGCTCTCGGATCGCAGCAGGATCACGGAGATTGGCATACTGCCTCTCCTTGATCTCAAGATCGCCGCGCCCCTCCATCTCAGCGAGCTGACTGCGCAGCGGCTTAAAGAAGTCGAGCACGGACTGTCGGTAGGACTGCATGGACGTGGTGCGCGACGAAGAAAAGCGACTGGCATATACGTCCAGGGTGGTGAAGTTCCGGAACGACAAGTCTTCAGGTATCCCAAGCCGCTTAGCGCCGATTTCCACGCAGGCGGTTCGGGGCAACCTGTTGCTTGATCGCGGTGACGCTGACCGGAGCCCGAGCTGTGTGACCTGCCGGAACATGATTGCTCTGTGATTACTGGTCACCTCCGGCATTGCGCGATCAAGGCACCGAATAAGGGGAACTCGATTTGTTATCTGGCCGCGACGTTGCTGCGGGCTGCCCGGTTTGCCGGGTTCGGCGCGGATGAGTTCGTGACAGGCGGGCCGATACCAGCATCATTCGGGCACGTCGCTCTCGTTCGCCGGACAGAGAGCATATCTGTAAGAATTGCCACATGACAGCCAGATCGGGGCAACATTCCGGGGCGGAGTGGTTCACTTCCCCGCAGCAGGTGAACCAGCGGCGGTACGAGGCGCTGCGCGCCTACTTCACCGAGGGCCTGAGCTACGCCGAGGCGGGCGAGCGGTTCGGCTACACCCGGTGGGCGATGGTCAACCTGGTCCGCGAGCACCGGGCCGGGACGCTGCAGCTGTTCGCCCCGCCCCGCAAGCCCGGCCCGGCGCCGGGCACGGCTCCGGCCAGGGAGCGGGCCCGCGGCCGGGTGATCGAGCTGCGGCGGCAGGGATACTCCACGTACGAGATTTCCGGGCGGCTGGCGGCCGAGGGCACCCCGCTGAACCGCACCTCGGTCGCGGAGATCCTCACCGAGGAGGGGTTCGGCCGGCTGCTGCGCCGCCCGCAGCCCGAAGCCAGCGTCAGCCCGGCGACGGCGGGCCGGGACACGAGCCTGCCCGCGGCCAAGGTCCTCGACTTCGCGGCATGGCCCGGACGGGTGGAGACCACCCGGGCCGGGCTGCTGCTGGCGGTCCCGGACCTGGTGTCCCTGGACCTGCCCGCGCTGGTGTCCGCGGGCGGCTACCCGGGCAGCCGGGTCATCCCCGCCGCGTGCTGGCTGCTGTCGCTGCTCGCGCTCAAGCTGACCCGCACCCGGCGGGTGTCCCATATCGATGATCTGCTGACCGACCCGGCCGCCGCCCTGTTCGCCGGGCTGGCGGTGCTGCCGAAGAAATCCGCCCTCACCGCCTGCTCCTACCGGCTCGCCCACGACCACCAGCAGCGGTTCCTCGCCGCCCTCGATGCCAAGATGATCGCCGGCGGGCTGGCCACCGCCGGGGAGGCGATCTTCGACCTGGACTTCCACGCGATCATGCACTGGGGAGCCGACCCGGTGCTGGAAAAGCACTACGTGCCGACGCGGTCCCAGCGGGCCCGGTCGGTGCTGACCTTCTTCGCCCAGGACACCGGCACGCACAACCTGGTCTACGCCAGCGCCGACATCTCCAAGGCCAGCCAGGCCCGGGAGGCTCTCGCCTTCTGCGACCACTGGAAGCAGGTATCGGGCGCCGACCCGGCGATGCTGATCATGGACCAGAAGGTCACCACCCAAGAAGTCCTCGGCGAGCTGGACCAGCGCGGCGTGAAGTTCGCCACCTTGCGGATGCGGTCGGCATCCCTGATGCGGCACATCAACAGCCTCACCAGCAAGGACTTCACCACGATCACGCTGGACCGGCCCGGCCCGCACAACAAGCCCCGCGTGCACGAAGACCGGTCCGTGACGCTGACCAGCTACCCCGGCACCATCCGCCAGCTGGTCGTCACCGGCCTGGGCCGCGACCAGCCCACCGTCATCATCACCAACCACGACGACATCACCACCCGCGAGCTCATCACCCGGTACGCCCGGCGGATGACCATCGAGCAGCGCCTCGCCGAGATCATCCGCGCGTTCTGCGCCGACGCCCTGTCCAGCACGGTCAACCTCAACGTCGACCTCGACGTCATGCTCGCCGTCCTCGCCCAGGCGCTGACCGCGGCGCTGCGCGCCCGGCTGCCCGGCTACGGCGCCGCCACCCCCGACACCATCCAGCGGCGCTTTCTCGAAACCCCCGGACAGATCATCACCCGCGGCAACACCATCACCGTCCGGCTCGAACGCCGCGCATTCTCACCCGCCCTGCGCAAAGCCCAGCTACCCGCCGACACCCGCGTCCCCTGGTGGGCCGGGCGCACCATCCGCTACGAACTCGCATGAAAGTTGCCCCGATCCTCCTGCGTGGAAATCGGCGTTAGTAACCGCCTCAAGTGTACGGCTGGCTTCTGTGACCTCCCCATCAGAGAGGGAAGGTTGGCCCCTGCTGACGTATCCGAGCAGCTCGTCTTCTAGAAGATCACACAGACCTTCAGCAGCGGACACGTCACTCACATGAGACACAGGACCAGAACGAAGGTCTGAGAGAAATTCGTCATCAAGGACGTAGATAGCAGGATGCCCACCGTTGATCTCGACCGTGGCCTCGTAATCGAGAACGAAGAAGTCTCTAGAGCGCATCCGTACAGTGTGGGGCATTGGCCTGCAGCACTGTCAGGGCCCGGCGGTGCTGACAGGCGAGCTGCTGGACCGGGTGCGGGCAGTGCTGCCAGTGATCGGCGGGCTGGGGGAGGAACAGGTCCTGGTGTCGGCATGGCTGACCGGGCTGCGGTCCGCGCGCACTTAGCGACCATCAGCCCCTATATCACCACCGAGATCTGCCGAGTGCGATGGTGGCGTTGCCTGGAGTCGCGAGAGTGACTTACTCACGGTTCTCGTGTGTCTCATACAGAAAAACGCCGAGCGTGGCGGCGGCACCTACCGCCAGCCGGGCATGGCGCGGTTCGAGAAGATAACCCCCCTGCGACTTCGACTTGCCGTGGCCGGTGCCATAGGCGTTGCGCAGCTCCGCAGACCCCTGAACGAGCGTTGCCATGTTCATCAGCATCCGCTTGATAGTCTCCGCTGCACGGGCCGTGCTGGAGACATCGTCTGGTGACAGCTGCAGGACCTTCGTCGTCTTGCGCGTGAGTGCGAGCAGGTCGTCGTTCTTCCCATAGGCCTCTCCGCGCTCGTCGAGGATGGTCTTGCAGATGCTTTCGATGAATTCCTTCGCGGTGCCGATCGCGACGTCGGGTTCCGTGTCCACGGCACCCTCCATGCGCGTCACCTGCTGCGAAATATGCTCAGCGTCAATGCGGGCTGCTGCCTCGTGGGCGAAGGAAACGGCCGCCATATCGCCAGTACCCGTGCGGGCCGGCGCAAAGACAGGTCGGCCGGACATCTGCGCGTGTCGCTTCAGCATCCAGCCATCGGGCGCCAGCAAGTCATTCAACGCCGAAACAATCTCCGCGGCTCGGCCGGTGTCTGGCTGAACGACCGGATGGACCATTTGGGCAAGGAAACCCAGGAGCACCTCGTCAGGACCACTTGCGAGCCTGAATCGTGCGTCGTCGAATACCCAGTCGTCGTCCCAGTCGTAGTTGGCCACTCGGTGTTGATGGATATCACTGTCCGCCGTCTTAAAGCGACTATCTGTCGAGCGCAGCGCCTCCAGGTTGTAAAGACGAGCCAGGAAGGCGACTTCACTCAGTCGACCCCACCAGGGCCCACCCTCAGTCCGCAGGTAATCGAAGATGTCGCGACGCGTCACCTGACTGATACGTCGCGTCCGGTCCCGGCGATCGTCGAACGGGTCATCGAAGAGCTGCACCACGAGGTGAGCATAGCTGCGCCGACGGTGAACCGCCGTGATCGCCAACTGAGTCCAGTTGGCCCCGCTGCCCGCTCGCTCCCGCGAAGACGAGGCCTCCGACACGGACCCTGATAATGCGCGCATTCCCTGGTCAGGTACGACCGATCCTGGAATGGAGCATCCAGCACCCCCGCGAAGCGGTCACCGCCTTCGGGCACATGGGACGACCGCCCGAAGGCCTTGATGCGCATGCTCGCCGTCGTCGGCGACGCCTGGCAGCAGCGAACTCCTGCGCGCGTACGCCGACGACGCGGAACTCGGGGCCTCGACCATCACGGCGATCAAGCACCTGAGCGACCACCGGGGCTAATCCGGCGCTAGCCGCCCTCCGGCCTGCGCACCGTAGCCCGCCAGACGCGAGCCGCGCCCACCAGCCTGCAGGCCGTCACCTGGCGTCCGGGTGCCGGGCGCTACTTTCCGCGCCGCAGGTCTACCTCGCGCTGTATCTCGCGCTCAAGCCGCTGGTCAAGTGCTGTCATTTGCTCCTCGAAGGGCTCGAAGGCGTCCTCGATGTCAGCGAACGCCGCGAATAGCTCCAGTCTGCCGGCGACTTCCGGCAAGCCTGCCGCACGCTGCTTCCAGGAGGTAAGGTCGGCTTCCCGGTACTGGACGTTAGCGGTCAGCAGCTCATCGAACGACGCCGGAAGCTCCTCGTCCGTCCACTGCGCAAGGTGGACGACCACCTGCCTCCACGGCCCCGACGGGGCGAGCTGCGGGAGGGTCCCGAACAGCGTGTCTTCGACCCGCGAGATGGCCGCATCCAAGTCATCGAGGCGGGACGTGAGGTGCGCGGACAGGGCGCCCTTGAGTCCGGCGTCATCAATGCCAAGGTCTGACCGCAGGCTCGCGGCGATCTGCTCCTCAGTCGGGTAGCCCTTCACCGTCCCGGAGGCGTTGAACTTGCGGAGCGCGGGCGGCGTCTCCATGTGAAGCGAAACGGTTGTGAGCTCGTACTGGGGGAGCCTCTCGAACAGCGCGCAGGTCAGGTCGAAGTACAGCAGGCACGCCGACCGGATGGTCTCCGGGCGGAGTCGGTCCCTGTGGTACAGCTCGTTGCGATACCAGTGAAGCTTCTTGAGGACCCGGGCTTCCGTCTCCCGGATACCGCCCCGCCCCCGGATAAAGTCAACGCTCGCGTCGAAATTCCGCGAGAGCTCCCGGCGGACGCGTTCCGGCACGATCTCGTCCTGCACCTCGTCGAGGTGGCGGCGCGCTTCGGCGTTGCCGGGGTCGTCGGCCAGGATCTCCTCCCACCGGTCGCGTATGCGCTCCAGGAACATGTTGCCGTCCAGCTCCACCTCGGCGTTGCGGCGCATGATGACCTCGGCCGCGTTGTCCAGGAGGATGAACGCCAGGCGGGCGTGGCTGACCGTTCCCCGGTCGAGGAGGTTCCTGGCCTCGTCCAGCTGGACCGCCGTCATCTCCAGGCGTTCCAGGTCATCCAGGCGCAGAGTCTCGCGGCCATCGACGAGGTCGTCCTTCACCCGCCGCTTCGCTTGCTTCACCGTTTCCCGCGCTGTCGGCGCTGAGTTGCTTATCACAGGTCCATATCGTCCCCTTTGCCCCGGTGACGGGCAACAGTGTTTCCGTGATAGCGGCGGGAAAGGGGCCACAGCCGTTCGCGTCGGCGAGCGGCTGTGACCAGCGACGCCCGCTCAGGGCGGCACGCGAGAGTACCCTTCGGTCGTGACCCAGTTCCCCGCCGTGGCGAGTAGCTTCCGCGATCCGTTCCCTGGCCACCTGCCCGGCTACCTCGCTGAGAGCGAGCGGACCTCACCCGGCAAGCCGCATCAGGACGCGTACGACCAGTTCCTTATGGACCGCTGGCAGGCACTCCTGGACAGTGAGGAGTCACGCGACGAGAGCCTGCTGCAGGCGTTCCTGGAACGGCATCCCTCGCTGCTGCCGGGCTCGCACAGCGTGGACGGCGACAGCGGTCACGGCCCGTTCCCGGTCGCGGTGATCGCCAAGCCGAAACTGCCCGGCCTCAGCGACCGGGAACCGGACTTCATGTGGCTCACCACCGACAGCTCGTCCCTCTACCCGGTCCTGATCGAGATCGAGACACCGCACAAGGCCTGGTTCTACGGCGACCGCGCCGAGATCCACAGCGACCTCACCCACGCACACGGCCAGCTGGCGGAATGGCGTGCCTGGTTCGGCCGCGGCCACAACCGAACCGCGTTCCTGGACTACTACGACATCCCGCCGGAGCTGGCCCGCCGCCAGCTCGAACCCCGCTACGTGCTCATCCACGGCCGCCGCGACAACTTCGAGTCCAGTTCTCGGCGGCGAGAGAAGCGCGCCGAGCTGGCCCGGCCCGACGAGCGGCTGATGTCCTTCGACCGCCTCACTCCTGCCAAAAGCGGCGTCCTGTACTCGACCGTACGCAAGGGCCAGGACGGCTACCGGGTCACCTCGGTCCCGCCCTGCCTCACCATCTTCAACACCGGCATGTACTACCGACTTACCTCCGGGTGGGACGGCGCGCTCGACAACTGCCCCGACATGGCCGCGAGCCGCCGCGACTACCTGAAGGACCAGTTCGCCCTGCTCACCAGCGACCCGGACGCCTACGTCACCGTTACAGGTGGCCTCCGCACTCGTCCCGCCCGGTGGCTCTAAGCCGCACCTCCGCGAGGTCACCGGGTTCCAGATCCTGAGAACATGCATTCTCAGGAGCAGGCTCCCCGCATGACTCCTGAGAACACGGCCAGCACGGTAGCCCAAGCGGGCGAATCGACTCCCGAGAACGCGGAGCTGCCCGCCAACTATGCCCTGCTGACCAGGAGTAGCCCGCCGCTGGGCGCCGCGCTAAGAAAGCTCCTCGATCCTGTGCCGCTCGAATACTCGATTGCGTGGCTGATCTGCGCAGTCACCTGCGGCCAAGAGGCGGTGATGGTTGGCTGGCCGGGTGCCGCTCAAGATCATCTACTTGATAGTCCGCCTCGTAACCGCCCTCGCCGTCCTGGTGTTCCGCAGGGACCTGGCCAAGGAGGCCGAACTGCTGGTGCTCCGGCACGAGAACGCGGTGCTGCGCCGGCACGCCGGGCGGATACGGTACGAGCGGGCTGACCGGGTGTGGTTCACCGCGCTAACGCGGCTGATACCCCGCGCGCTGGGCCGGGTCTTTCCCGTGACGCCAGCGACGCTGCTGGCCTGGCACCGCAGGCTAGCCGCGAGAAAGTACGACACGAGCAACCGGCGCAAGCCCGGCCGCCCGCCAGCGATCCGCAGCATCGCCCGCCTTGTCGTTCGCCTGGCGAAAGAAAATCCGCAGTGGGGCTACCGGCGGATCCACGGCGAGCTGACCAAGCTCGGCGTCACGATCGCGCCGTCCACCGTCTGTGAAATCCTGCGAGCTGCGGGCATCGGCCCGGCGCCGCGATCTCCTCGACCGCATGCTGATCCTCAGTGAGGCGCATCTGCGCGCCGTCCTGATCGAGTACCAGGTCCACTACAACACGGCCCGGGCTTCGCATCAGGGCATCGCCCAGCGGGTTCCCGGCTGTGACCGCGAAGTTCCTGGCGTCACCGCAGTGAATCTCGATGTCCAGCGAATCCGCCGAAAATCCATACTGAACGGGCTGATCAACGAATACAGCCGAGCTGCCTAACACTACGACGAAACCGCAGGCCAGAAGCCGGATCCTATTTTCGAGCGGGACAGGATTCCCGCGGCAGTGGCGGGATATCTCAGCAGCGATCTCGGCCTGGCCACCTCAAGTGACCCCGCAGCGGAGGTGGCAGTCTGGCTCAAAGCCCGCGGCACCTCGCTCACCGAGCTGGCCACGAGACGGTTCTGCGGACCACCGGGCCGGCGTAACCAGCACCAGCCCACGGCGCCGGCTTGATTCCAGCATGCACGCGATCGCCTGCCTGCCGCGTCGCTCCCCGGGCCTCGCGCTTATCCGGTGCCGGCACCCCAAGGCATACAGCTTGGGCGAGGTCAGGCGCGGGGTATGTGTCAGCCGACCAAAGAATCGGAGTCCGAGTCGTCCCCCGGCTTCCCGGCGTTGCTTATTCGCTCTAGCTCGCAGATGTCGTCATCCGAGATGGTTCCACGGAGAGAGCTGACCAAGCCCCATTTTTCTGTCGCGCGGCCGTACCGGCCGGCCACGATGGAGACGCCGACGCCGAACGTGGTGGCGAGCCGGAGCAGGTCCTCGCGGGTGGCAGCCGCGGCGATGCGCGCGCGTGCTTCCTCCGGTAGGAGCGTGTTTTCGGCGAAGTCATGTGCCTCGCGTTCAGCGCCGTCGCTTACCCGCTTTTCCAGTTCCAGGTCTAGGAATGTACTGCGGCGCGGGTGGAGCAGGACGTGCCCGATTTCGTGGAGCAGGTTGAACCAGAAGATGTCGGGCTTGCGTTGGCGCTCGGTCAGGGCGATCACGGGGCGTTCTGGGCCCTGCCACCAGGTGACGCCGCTGACGCGGGTGCTGGGGACTTCCCTGACGAAGGTGAGGATGACGCCGGCCTCGGCGAGTGCGCTGCGGGCGACGGCGAACCCGTGGGGAACGGTGTGGTTGGTCATCGCGGGGATAGTGCGGGCAACTTTGCGGAGCGCCGCGGGCCGGAGGGGCGGGACGGCCACCTGCTCGGCGCTCCGGTCCACCAGGCGCAGCCACAGGGCGGTGTTCGGCTCGTTGACGGTGAAGTCCTGACTGCGGCGGAATGATACGCGGGGCTGGATCCACGTGCGGTCGAACGCCTCTGGGCTGGCGACGCCGAAGAACCGGAGGATTTTCTCCACCTGGGTGCCCTTATCGTCGTCGGCGGCGACGATCCCGTACCTCCGCAGGGTGACCTTGTCGAACTTGCGCGCCCACTGGATGAGCTCGGGGAGCTCCTGCTGGGCCTTCTCCCGGCTGGCCCGGGCCTGGTAGTCGGCCTCGGCCCTTGTCCAGAAGCCAGGGGCGGTGCCCAGCGCCCTGTCCAGCAGCAGCGCGACATCAGCGGAGACGCCGATCGACTGGTTGACGATCTGGTTGATGTGCTTGGCGGTGAGGCCGGTGCGCTCGGCCAGCTCGGCCTGCCGGATGCCGCGTTCCTCAAGCATCCGCCGCAGGTACACGCCTGGGTGCAGTGCCCAGTCGGGGGTGAGCTGTCCGGGAGCGGTATCAGGCATCACCCGGCCGCCTGCGTGAGGACCGATGCCCCGCCGACTGACAGGTCGGATACCGCGAGCCGCCAGACGTCGGACGGTCGCAGGTGCGGCTTCGCGACGAGGGTCCCGTCGCGGTCTGCCGCCGAGGCTGCGAGCATGGCGGTCCCGCAGGCCAGCCCGACCTGGGATGCAGCGGTCCCGGGAGATGGCGCGCTGAGGCGGACGAGCCCGTGCCTGAGCACATCGGCAAGAGTCGCCCCGGCCAGCCGGAGGGTTCCCAGGAGGACCTTCACGTCCTCGACCGCAGCGGGCCAGAGCTGCGCGAGCAGGGTGCCTGACGCCAGGAATGCCTCAAGGCCGGGGTCCGCGACGGTCAGGATCATGCCAGCGAGTCTATATCCAGCAGCCGGTTCTGGCAGCAAGACACTCCAGCTTCAAAATAGGAAACAAAACTTAACCGAGTACGCGATTTCTATGGTACTAATATCTCTCGGAGAGGCGCTTGCGCCTGAACGAGATCAGCCATCCGGCTGGGAAGGGAACGGGGTAGACATGCGCGTACACGCCTACGCGGCAGGGACGCCGACGGCGTCCACGCACCCGGACGTGGACGGGGGAACCCGGCTGGGCGAGCTCGTC
>DATIYI010000039.1:0-29383 GCA_035517695.1 Streptosporangiaceae bacterium | reverse complement strand
CATGGAGCTGCTGACCGTCGGCGTGGCCAACTTGCACGCGCGTGGCGGGGTCAACTTTGGTCTCTGGTCGGCGTCAGCGGTCATGTCGCTCGTGCCGATCGCCATCGTGTTCTTCGCGCTGCAGCGGCAATTCATGTCTCGTTCCCTGACGGGCGCCCTGAAGCAGTGAGCCAACGCGTGGAGGAACTGTGAGCGCTGCGTCCGATCCTGCGATCGAGCTGGTCGACGTATGCAAGGACTACGGCTCGGTACGGGCGGTGCACAACGTCGATCTCGCTATCGCCGAGGGAGAGTTCGTCGTCTTGCTGGGGCCGTCCGGTTGCGGGAAGAGCACGCTGCTGAAGCTGGTGGCCGGCCTCGAGGACCTCAGCAGTGGAGAGGTCTACATCGGTGGACGGCTGGCGAACTACCTGAAGCCCGGGGACCGCGACGTGGCCATGGTCTTCCAGAACTACGCGCTGTACCCGCACATGACCGTGCGGAAGAACCTCGGCTTCCCGTTGCGCAGGCAGCGGAAAGCCAAGGGGTTCGTTACCGATCGGGTTGATTTCGCGGCTGACCTGCTGCATCTGCAAGCCGAGCTGGACCGCTATCCAGACGAGCTCTCGGGCGGGCAGCGGCAGCGCGTGGCCCTGGGTCGCGCCATCGTGCGGGAGCCATTCGCGTTTCTCATGGACGAGCCGCTGTCCAACCTCGACGCTCTGCTGCGGGTGCAGATGCGGACGGAGCTGCTCCGGCTTCACCGCCGGGTCGGCCGGACAACGATCTATGTGACGCACGACCAGATCGAGGCCATGACCATGGCCGACCGGCTCGTCGTCATGCGGGATGGTGTCGTGCAACAGGTCGGTCCTCCCGATGACGTGTACGACCGGCCGGTCAACACGTACGTGGCGACGTTCGTCGGTGCCCGCTCGATGAACCTCTTCGAGGGCCGTGTCGTCACCGCGGACGGCAATCGCCGGTTCGAGGGACCCTTCTCCCTCGATCTGTCAGCGGACTCCCTACCGGGAACAGCCGACGGCGAGATCGTGCTCGGGGTGCGTCCCGAGGACGTGTCCATCTGCCCCGACGGCACCCCAGGGCAGCTGACCGGGGTCGTCGAACTCGGGGAACGAATCGGCGGAGACGTCTATCTCAACGTCCGGATGCCAGAGGGGAACACGATCGTCATCTCTGTCGACGCGTCGCACAAGATAAGCGAAGGCGAGTCCCTCTGCATGCAGGTAGCTCAGGACAAGCTCTGTTTCTTCGGCCCCGACGGAGCCCGGCTCGACATACGAGGACGGGATTCGTGACAGACAGCGCCCCGGCCAGCGTGAGGAGCGACACCTTGCCGCTTAGCGTGGGACCAGATCGAAGGCATCTGGTCGACCAGTCAGGTCACGCCGTGCTCATTCAGGGTGATGCCGCGTGGTCGCTGATCGTCAACACCACGGTGGACGAGGCGACCTGGTATCTGGACCAGCGCAGGGCGCAGGGATTCAACGCCATCTTGATCAATCTGATCGAGCGGCTATTCGCCACGGACGCGCCGAGAAACCTGATGGGCGACGAGCCGTTCACGACTCCCGGCGATTTCACCACTCCCCACGAGTCGTATATGGCACATGCGGAGCAGATCCTGGACCTGGCTCGTGCCCGGGGCATCATCGTCATCCTGTATCCGGCGTTTCTCGGATATCCACGACCCCACTACCCAGGTTACGGCGGTCAGGCCGAGGGGTGGTACGACGAGGTCGTGGCGAATGGCCGGGACGGATGCCGCGCATACGGGGAATACCTGGGCCGGCGATTCGGTGGCTACGAGAACGTGATCTGGAGCATCGGCGCCGACCGGAACCCCGAGGACGCCCGGGCCGGTCTCGAGGCGCTCGCGTCGGGCATCAAGACGACTGCGCCCGGCTGCCTGATGACCGCGCAGATGCTGCCGGAGCATTCGGCGGCCGAGGAGTACCCGGACGCCGAGTGGCTCGACCTGCTGAGCACGTACTCGTACACCATCATCCCGCGCCTGCTCGAGCGCGACTGGTCCAGCACCCCAACGCGCCCGTTCTTCCTCGTGGAGTCCGCATACGAGAACGAGCACGACGCGAGCCAGCTTCAGATCCGGCGTGCCGCCTACTGGTCGGTGCTGGGCGGCGGCCTGGGGCACGTCATGGGAAACAAGCCCATCTGGTTCTTCGGCGCGGGATGGAAGGAGCAGGTCGCGAGCGACGGCGCAGCCGGACTCGCTCGGTGGGGCGGGTTCTTCCGGTCCGTCAACTGGCCGGCGCTCGTACCCGACCACGATCGGGCGCTCGTCTCGGGCGGTCGCGGCGAGGCCCGCGGGCTGAATCAGATCGGAGCCGCGCGGTCCGGGGACGGCCGGCTGGCGGTCGTCTACGTCCCCGAGCAGCGGCCGATCACGATCGAGACAGATGTTCTCGCCGGGCCGGCCGTCACGGCCACGTGGTTCGACCCGGTAAGCGGGAATCGGCTGCCCGGTGGGACCCTCGCCGTGAGCGGGCCGGCGGTCCTCACGCCTCCCTACCCGGAAGATGCCGTCCTGCTGCTCGAAACGACGGCTGCGCAGGCAGACGGGAGATGAGCGCCCGATGGCGATCATGACCGTCAATGGACCCATCGAGGCGGACCAGCTTGGCCTGACCCTGGCGCATGAGCACATCTTCTGTGACACCTCGGGGGACTTCCGCGCGCCGCCTGCCAGCATCGAGAGCCTGATGGCAGCCATGGGAGTAGATCTCGAGGACGACATCACGCTCCCGAGCCTGGGCTTTCTCTGGCGGGAGCCGCAGTGGTCCGTCAGCAACCAGATCCTCGAAAGCTACACCGACGCCGTCGACGAGCTGCGGTGGGCGCGACGTGCCGGGGTAACGGCGGTCATCGATCCCACGCCCATCGGGCTCGGGCGAAAGCCGGCGGCGCTGCGGCGCCTGAGCGCGGAGCTCGGCATGCACGTTGTCGCGGCGACGGGGTACTACCGCGACAAGTTCCACCCGCCGGAAGTCGCGACGATGACGGTCGCGGAGATCGAGAACGTGATCTATCGCGAGATCGCCGAGGGCATGGATGAGACGGACGTACGCGCCGGGCTCATCGGGGAGCTTGGCACGAGCGGCAAGCAGATCACGCCGAGCGAGGAAAAGGTCCTGATCGCCGCGGCCCGCGTGCAGCGCGAGACGAAGATCCCCATCATGGTTCACACCGAAGGCGTCCGCGAGACCGTCTTGAGCGCACTCGCCCTGCTCGAGCGGAACGGCGCCGATACCGGAAAGGTCCACATCTGCCATGTGAACCGCGCTCGGTGGTGGAAGGACGTGGCCAGCCGGGGGGCGACGATCGGCCTGGACTGTTTCGGCTCGATCTTCTCGATCGATTCAGAGACGGCGATGAACCCCACCGATCAGGCGCGGATCGAGGATCTACGGGAGATATTCGAGGCCGGTCATGGAGACAAGGTGCTGGTCAGCAACGACATCTGCATGAAGATGCGTCTCCACAAGTACGGCGGATGGGGTTACGACCACATCCAGACGAACCTGTATCCGTTCCTGCGTCGAGCGGGCTTCACCGATGCGGAGCTGAGCGTGCTGTTTGAGGAGAACCCACGCCGGTTCCTCGACACCCCGGATCGCGCCATGTGAGTGGTGGACGGCGCCCCGGTGGGACTGGGTGTTCAGCGGCCGGCCATCACCTCCGCGGCCTGCCTACAGGCACATCTGCCCCCCGTCGACGGGGTAATAGCCGCCGGTGGCGTAGCTCGCGTCGGGCGAGGTGAGCCACGCGATCAGCCCCGCGACCTCGGAAGGCTGGCCGACGCGGGCGAGCGGGATGAGCCGCTCGGCCTCGGCCAGCAGCTGCGCGTCGGCAAGCACGTGGTCGTTCATCCGGGTGTCGATGAAACCGGGAACGACGATGTTGACCCGGATCCCCAGGGGCGCCAGTTCGCCGGCCATGACGCGGGCGAGGGCATGGCACCCTCCCTTGGCGGCGCTGTAGGCGTGTTCCCCGAACGCGAACCCATACAGGCCGGTGGGGGAGCCAATGACCACGATCGAGCCGCCGCCGGTCGCCGTCATGGCCTGAACCACATGCTTGCAGGTCAGGAACATCCCGGTGAGATTTGTGCGGATGATCCGCTCCCAGACCGACAACTCGAGGCGGTCGACCCGTGCGTCACCGGTGAGGCTCATCGAGATGCCGGCTGCCGCCACCGCGGCGTCGAGCCCGCCCCATCGAGAGGTGACCGTCGCAACCGCGGCGGCGAGCTGCTGCTCATCTCCAACGTCGGCCGGCAGCTCGAGAACGTCAGCGCCTGATTGCCGGAGCTGTTCGGCGGTGGCGGCCAGGTCCTGCTCGCGGATGTCGACCAGGGCGACCGAGACCCCTTCGGCGGCGAGCCTGGCCGCCGCCGCGCGCCCGATACCGCCGGCCGCTCCGGTGATGAGCGCACGCCGCGGCATGGCCGATCCTCCCTGCACCGCCGCGCTCACCACGCTCCTCCATCAGCCCTGTCCAGGGTGGCTAGTGTCACCGAACCTGCCCTTTCTGTTCATCGGCGCAGCGGACCTCCGTGTCCTGGGCCCGCCGGATTACCCGGCATCACCCACCGCGGGTTCCGTGCCTGGGTGGCTGTGAAGACGCCGCGCCTCTCGTCGAAGCGAACATTCGCTCAGATCGTGCACATTCGCTCGCTGGCAGTATGAGCGCGGAGATGGAGGGATCGCAAGACCCAGCGGGGATTCTTCCCCTGAAGACCTCATCCGGCGGTGCCGAAGCGCCCCCACCGCCAGCTGGGGAAGGCCCAGGTCCTGGTGATACTGGCGGATCCGCGCCCGGGCCGCGGGTCGCCGCCCTCATGGGCCTGACCTCCCAGGCGGAAGCGTGCGGCGCGGCGTCAATCGTGCTTGCGGGTCTTCCTCGGCTTAGTTTCAGGGTCTGCTCTTATCCTGTAGATAAACCTGTTCTCTGCGTGGGGCAATGGATCGCGAGCCTGCTGGTGTCACGGATGGCGAGCCGCGCCCGGCGGCGGCCCGCGGCCATCGCCATCGCCGCGCGACCGTCGTCGTGGTCGCGGTTGTCGTGGTCGCGGTGGTCGCGGTGATCGCGGTGCTCACGACTGGCCGCCAGGTGGCCAGCAAGGCCAGTCCAGCCGCGACGCCCACACCAACCGTGACCGCGAGCCCGTCGGTGTCGGCCATCTACCAGCGGGTCAGGCCGTCCGTGGTCGTCATCCGTACCAACGACGCGCTCGGCTCCGGAGTGATCGTGGCCGATGACGGCACGATCGTAACCGCGAACCATGTCATCGCCGGCGCCACCCGGATCACGGTCACGTTCTTCGACGGCACCACCACCTCGGCGGCCGTCGCCGCCACCGATCCCAAGCGGGACGTCGCGGTGCTCAGCCCGGCATCGCTGCCGGAGGTCGTCGTACCGGCGGCCCTCGGCGGCGGTGCCGGTGTGGGGGCGCCGGTGGTCGCGGTCGGCAATCCGCTCGGCCTGGCCGACAGCGTGTCCGCCGGCGTGGTCTCCGGCCTCGACCGAACCGCGCAGACTGCCGATGGCACCTACTCCGGGCTGATCCAGTTCGACGCGTCGGTCAACCCCGGAAGCTCCGGCGGCGCGCTGCTCGACGCCCGGGGCCTGGTAATCGGCATCGTCGTCTCGATCGCCAACCCGGCACACGAGGACGCCTTCGCCGGCATCGGGTTCGCGGTGCCCATCGGCGCCGCGCTCAGCGGCGGAAGCGGCACCGGGCCCGGGCACGGACCCCAGATATGACGCCGAACCACCCGGAGGGTAGATGAGCCCGGCCAATTCCGCGAGCCCGCTCGAGAACGTGCTGTTCGAGGTCAAGCGCACCATCGTCGGCCAGGACGTGCTGCTGGAGCGGATGGCGATCGCCCTGCTGTCCGGCGGGCACCTGCTCGTGGAGGGGGTGCCCGGCCTGGCCAAGACGCTAGCTGTGAAGTCGCTGGCAGCGGCGGTCGGCGGGCAGTTCCAGCGCATCCAGTTCACCCCTGATCTGGTGCCTGCCGACCTGACCGGGACGCGGGTCTACCACCAGCACACCGGTGACTTCGAGACCCAGCTCGGTCCGGTCTTCGCGAACCTGCTGCTGGCGGACGAGATCAATCGCGCTCCCGCCAAGGTACAGAGCGCGCTGCTTGAGGTCATGCAGGAGCACCAGGTCACGATCGGCCGTGAGACCTTCCGGGTGCCCGAGCCGTTCCTGGTCATGGCGACGCAGAACCCGATCGAGTCGGAGGGCACCTACCCGCTGCCGGAGGCGCAGGTCGACCGGTTCATGATGAAGGTCCTCATCAGCTACCCCAGCTCCGCCGAGGAGCACGCCATCGTCGACCGCGCGCTGCGCCCCGCCGACCCGATCCGGGCGATGCTCACGCCCGAGGATCTGACCCAGATGCAGGAACGCGTGCAGCAGCTGTACGTCGACCCCGCCATCACCGAATACGCCGTCCGCCTGGTGACCGCGACCCGTCTGCTGGGCCTGGCCGGGCTTGACGATCTGAAGCGGTACCTGACCTACGGTGCCAGCCCTCGCGCCTCCATAGCGCTCGTCGTCGGCGGCCGGGCGCTGGCGTTCCTGCGGGGCCGCAACTACGTGCTGCCGTACGACGTCAGCGAGCTCGCCGCCGACGTGCTGCGGCACCGCGTCGTGCTGTCGTACGAGGCACTCGCCGACGACGTCAGCGCCGACGACATCATCGCCCGGGTGCTGGACGCCGTGCCCGAGCCCGAGGTCGTCCTGCAGAGCCGGTGAGCCCCATGCGCACCGTCCCCGAACGACTCCTGCTCCGCCTGGAATGGCGGGTTGTCCGCCGCCTGGAGGGGCGAGTGCACGGTGGCTACCGCACCGCGCACCGCGGGTCCGGGACCGACCTGGTCGGCCTGCGCGGCTACGTGGAGGGCGACGACGCGCGGCATATCGACTGGAACGTCACCGCCCGGCTGGGCGAGCCGCACCTGCGCATGTTCAACGAGGACCGCGAGCTCACCGCGTGGCTGGTGCTCGACCGCTCGGCGTCCATGGCGGTGGGCGCGCCGGGCCGCGGGAAGCACGACGTGCTCGCCGAGCTGGCCCTCGTTCTTGCCCGGCTGTTCAGCCGTGGCGGTAATCGCGTCGGGGCGCTGTTCTACGACACCGGGATCGTGGGCGTGGTGCCGCCCGGGACGGGCCGCCGGCACGTCCTGCGGATCGGCGCCGAGTTCGCCCGTACCGCCGGCGCACGGCGCGGCAGCACAACGGACCTCGCCGGCATGCTCGACGCGGCAGCGCGGCTCGTCCGGCGCCGCAGCCTCATCGTCGCCGTGTCCGACTTCATCGGCGGCGGCGACTGGGAGCGCTCCCTGCTGCGGCTGGCCCCGCGCCACGAGGTTGTCGCCCTTCGCGTCATCGACGCCGCCGACGACGAGCTGCCCGACGCCGGGCTGATCGTCGTCGAGGACGCCGAGACCGGAGAGCAGCTCATCGTCGACTCCGGCGACCCGCTGCTGCGGGCGCGCTTCCGGGCGGGTGCTGGCGAGCGCGACGCCCGGCTGGACGCCGGCATGCGCCGGGCGGGAGTGCCCCTGCACCGCATCAGCACCGCGGATGACCTTGCCGGCCCGCTCGTCGAGGTCGTTACCCGAACCCATCGCAGGCGCGCATGACACTCGGCTCTCCCGCGCTGCTCGCCGCCGGTCTGCTTGTCGCCGCGGCCCTGGGCTCCGGCGCCGTCGCCGTCTCCCGGCGGCGGGCCGCGGCGCTGGCGGCGGCCGGGGTCGCGGGACCGGGCCGCGCCCGGCAGGCAGGGGTGTGGCTGACGATCGCGGGCATCGCGGTGCTCGCGATCGCCGTCGCTGGCCCCGCGGCATCGCTCCCGGTGCCCCGCGCGACCGGCACCGTCATTCTCGCCATGGACGTGTCCAACAGCATGGGCGCCAGGGACGTCGCGCCCGACCGGCTCGCGGCCGCGCAGCGCGCGGCGCGGTCCTTCATCGCGGCGCAGCCGGGCAGCATCGACATCGGCGTCGTCGCCTTTGAGCAGGGCGCGCTCCTCACCAACCGGCCAGGAGGCGGCCACGCCGAGGCAGAGGCGGCGATCAGGCGCCTGAGGGTCTCTGGCGGGACCTCGCTGGGCTCGGCCATCATCGCTTCGCTGTCCGCGATCACGGGCAAGGCGATCTCTGTCGAACGCGACGGCACGATACCCGGCATTGGCTACTGGCCGTCGGCCACGATCGTGATCTTCTCCGACGGCCAGGATGAGGGCGCGGCCAGTGCCACGGCCGCGGCCACCGCAGCCGCCGAGAAGGCTGGCGTGCGCATCGACACCGTCGGGGTCGGCACCACCGCGGGGACCACCGTTGACGTTGACGGCTATCACCTGTTCACCGCGCTTGACCCCGGCGCCCTGAAGTCGATCGCGCAGGCCACCCGCGGCGCGTACTACCCGGCCTCGGATGCCAGCGAGCTGGACGGCATCGCCTCGACGATCAAGCTCCGGCTCACGGTCACGAGCCAGCGGCTGCCGCTCGCGGGCGCGTTCATCGCTCTGGCCGTCGTGTTTCTCGCCGCGGGCTCCGTTCTCACCGTTGCCCGGTCGGGGCGGGTGATCTGAATGTCGCTGTCCTGGCCGTGGGCCCTGCTGGCACTCCTGGCCATACCGCTGGTGATAGCGGCCTGGTGGTGGACGCGGCGGCGCCGCCGCCGCGGGGCGGTGCGCGTGACCTCGATCGCGCTCGTCCGTGCCTCCCTTCCCGGCCGCAACCGCTGGCGCAGGCTCATTCCCGCGGCGCTGCTGCTGCTCGGGCTGGCCGTGCTCGGGGTCGGCGCCGCACGCCCCCAGGCAACAGTGCGGGTCCCGTCGTCGTCCGGCACGATCATGCTCGCCCTCGATGTCTCGGGCTCCATGTGCTCCACCGACGTGAGCCCGAACCGCATCACCGCCGCCGAGGACGCGGCCAGCACCTTCATCAGGTCCGAGGCGGGCGGGCCGCGGATCGGCCTCGTCGCGTTCGCGGGAACCGCCGGGGTGCTGGTGCCCCCGACCGCTGTTTCGGGCACGCTGCTGCATGCCCTGGGCGGCCTGTCCACCTCGCAGGGCACCGCCATCGGCCAGGGCATCCTGACCTCGCTCGACGCCATCGCGCAGGTCGACCCCTCCGTCGCGCCGACCGGCACCCGCCCCGCGAGTGCCCACGGCTATGCGCACGACGTGATTGTCGTGCTCACCGACGGCTCGAACAACGAGGGCGTCGACCCGCAGACCGCGGCGCGGCAGGCCGCCGCCCGCGGCGTGCGCGTCTTCACGATCGGGTTCGGCACCACCAACCCCGCGCCCCTGGTGTGCAGCAACTCGCAGTTCGGCGGATACGGCGGCGGGTTCGGCGGATACGGCGGCGGGTTCGGCGGGCGCAACCCCCTGGTCGCCGACTACGGCGCGCTCCGGCAGATCGCCAGCATCACCGGCGGCAAGTTCTATCGCGCGCAGAACGCCGACCAGCTCAAGGCCGCCCTAGGCACCCTCTCCGGCACGTTCACGATCATCCGCGAGCACCGCGACATCGCCGCATGGTTCGCCGGCCTGGGCGGCCTTCTCATCGCCGCCGCGCTCGCGCTCTCGCTGTGGTGGAACAGGACCCGGCAGCCATCCGGCCGCGCCGCCGACCAGGAGGCGGCCCACTGACACGTGTCGCGATCATAGAGGCGGCGTAGGAGCACTAACGGCGGCGAGCGCGGCCATTCCTAGGGGTAGGAAAGAAGTGGTCTGTAAAACGCCCATCGTCCCCATGCATTGATCTCCCCAATTATGCCAGGGGTCCACACTGCTGCAATTGGATGCTTCCTGTGCCTGTCCTCGTAAGGACGCAGTGCCGCAGTCGACATCGTGGCCTGAGCGATCGCAGGTCGCGACAAGAGCCGGACGCGTCACTGTATGCCGTAGCTGGCAATGGGCAGCCTGGTTTCGGCCGGCCTCGACGTGGTGGCTGATCAGATAACTGTGCAGTTTATCACTTTTGTCCCATTATAAGCATAGGCCCGGGTGAGGCAGTGGACCGGTGTCAACGCAGTACGCCACCTCCGCGTCCCATCTACGCGTGGTGAGGCGACCGGGCAGGTTCTCAGTTAGCATTGACCGGGCGCTGGCCTGATCATGCCTTCACTACCAGGGACGTCCTGCGTTCCGCCGTACACCGCAGCAAGGGGGAGGAAATGCCAACCTGGCAAGATCTTACTTCATATGTCCGCTCCAATTACAAGATCGCCGACGAGCGCCCGGACCTGATAAAGCTAATCTTTGAAACGGGTAGTCTCCGTTCGCAGATGGTTCTGGTCACCCGGGAGACCCTGATGGACGGGGAAGAGGAGTGGGTGACAATATCATCGCCGGTCGCCAATCTCGGGTCGGTGAATCTTGAGGAATTCCTGCGCGAAGTGGGAGGCATCGTCTGCGGTGGCGCCGGGCTCGAGGGAGACGTGCTCGTGATAAAGCACGCAGCGCCGCTCCTCAACCTCGACATCAACGAGTTTGAGCGGCCGCTCAGGCTGGTGACGATGACGGCGGACGCCCTCGAAAAGAAGCTCGCCGGAGGCGACAAGTACTGAAAAAGTACTGGAGAACGAGGCAACTCAGCATCAATTGCGGAGCCTGACCGTGCGGAACAAGGGCGGGAAACCAGGCTCGCGGTAGCTGCGAACGGGGCCGTGGGCAGGGCCGGTGAAGGCACCGTGAAGACCGTGTGGAGGCCGCGGCCGGGCCCTACGGCCCGCGACGCCCACAAGAGATGGCGAAGGCCCCTCAGCGTGCAGGAGAGGGGCCTTCGCCTGAGCTCTGATCAGCGAGAGTGGGACGCTACGACACTTTACCAGTGGAGGTCATTTTCCGCCGAAACTGTCGAATTCCCCGTTCCGGACTCCCCCGAGAAATGCATGCCACTCACCCGACGTGAATCGGAGAACCGAGCCTTCGCGGTCCTTGCTGTGGCGGACACCGATCTGGCCGTCGGGCAGGTCTGCCACCTCGACGCAGTTGCCATTGGAATAACTCAGTGAGCTCTTGATCCACTGCGGATCTGAACCCGGGTTCCCCGGGCGGTCCCTGGGCATAAGTCTTTCCACGTCCTTACCTCGCTGAATGTCGTGTGATTCATGGCCTAATGCATACGGCTACGCATCGTGTCTACGCAGCTACTGAGCGTTCGCGCTTGCTAAACGGCCGGACATCGTTGGCATCTGAGGTCCCTGATCATCAGAGGAGACTAGAGCGAGTTGGGGTATCGTGCGTGGCGCCGATCAGGCAGGAAATATCTCACACCGGCCACGCCAATAGCAGCCGTATGGGGAGTTTCCGCCGGCGGGAAGTGGCCGGGCCCACAGCTCACCGCCGAGCGATCACCTGGCCCCACCCGGAAGGCGGCCGGAAATGTGACGCTGGCCTGCCGGGATCACGATCAGCGGCACGTCGGCTACAGGATCGGATCAGCGGCTCCGGCCGCGGCAGACCGTCAGGCGCGCCCGGCCTGGCTCTCGGCTCTCCATCTCGCCGTGGCGCAAGAAGCCAGGTCCCGGACGGCTATGTCCAGCTGCCGCAACGGCTTACGTCAGCTGAGTTGTCAGCCTGACCGCTGGGCAGGCGACCAGTACGACTCGGCTGTCTCGAGGATGAGCGCTCTCGACGACGCCGGATCGAGCGAGGCGTCGACGAGCATCTGGAACGCGATCCGGTACAGGTAGGTCTCTCTCTCGTCTTCCAGGGAGAAGTCGTTCCGCAACACCTCGGTGCTGACTACGTCCTGCAGCACGGCATCGTCATCTGACCCGAAGCGGAAGATCACGAATGCCTCCCCAAAGACCGTGTGCTGGGCATGCAGGGGGAGGATCCGCAGCGTCAGGTTTGGCCGGTCGGCATCACGGGCGAGCCGCTGCAGCTGCTCATACATCAGCGCCTCATCGCCAATCCGGCGCATCAGGACCGACTCGTCGAGCACCACTGACAGCTGGTAATCCGGCCCGCGGTTCAGGATCTGCTGGCGCCGCATCCGGACCCTGACCAGCCGCGCTATCATGCCCGGTGGGGTCGGCTCCACCCGGCTGTAGCTGCTGATGATGTGCCGGGCATACGCCTCTGTCTGTAATAGGCCAGGCACCACAGCAATCTGCCAGGTATCGATCGACCGCGCCTCATGCTCCAGGCCGATGAACTGCTGGTAGTCGGCGGACAGGCCATCGGCATACTCCTCCCACCACCCCTTCTGCGTTGCGTCCCTGGCGAGCGCGAGCAGGAGGTCACGGCGGGGCCCGGTGATCTGGTAGTAGTCGAGCAGCCGCTCGACCTCCCGCGGCTGCAGGCCGGTCTTGGCCCGCTCGTACCTGCTGATCTTGGAAGGCGACCAGTGCAGCGCCGCGGCGACGGCATCTCCGCTCTGGCCCGTGCCCTCCCTGATCTCGCGCAGCTCCGCGGCAAGCCTGCGCCGCCGCACCGTGGGGCTTCCTGGCATGGTCATCAGGCTCCCCTCCTCCCGGTGCCGCGCGAGCGGGATCAGCGTGGCAATCATAAATTTTACATAGCAGCGGCGATGCAACTTTCACTACACCTCACACCGGGATCAGGCGCAACCGGCCCAGCCTTCACCAGAGCAGGCGAAAGCGGGGGAGGCGATGGGACCGGGCTCAAGCTAACCAGATCAATCAATAGCCCCGGTCGTCACGTCGTTCTCATTAGTTTCAGGTCCGGTGACGATCTGGCCCGCGCCGGCCCCGGCGTTGTTATACGGGCACAGCGAACTGGCCCGTGGCCCGCAGATAACCGTACGGCCAACCCACCGCGGATTGAATCCGCGGTGCCGTCAGCGAGTGCGAGTTAACTCAATCGCGATAGTGAACGTTCGGCGCGGCAGCGGCAGCTGTCTGCACGTGGGCACTGGATGCATGCCCCGCCGCGACGGACACTGCCGAACCAGCCGCAACCGATCCGGCTACACCGAGCGCTATGATGGCGGGGATGATGAGAGATCGCCTGATGCGCATGGTTCCTCCACGGCGATTCCCGAGGTCAGCGACCGGGTTGCCCCGCCCTGCCGGCCACCTCGGGGTACCTGCTTTATGTGAGGTTATTCCCCGCTCCCTGGTAATTCCATGCACTCCAGATAGCTATTATCTGACTATTTTTTGAATAATGATACCTTCATTAAAACTAACACTGCCCTATTGCAGGAAATATTCATCAGACCGTGCTGGGAAATAGTACGCTGACCGTGCGATGCAAGAACGCGTGCAACTTTCATGACGCGGCGCGGGAAACGCCGGGTAAACGATATATATCATTCTCTGGCGTGCCCGGTTTGTGAACAAAGGTTCGAAAAACTAGCTTGTTCCCGAAATCTTCTGGTAGTAAAGTTCCGCTCGTGCCCACCGAGACCCTGGCCGGTGCGCTGATCGGCCGCAACAGCGAGTCAGCGATGCTGGCCGGGCTGATAGCGGAGGCGGCTGCGGGCCGGGGCAGTTCGGTGCTGATCGAGGGGGAGCCAGGCATCGGCAAGTCCGCACTGGTGCGGGCGGCTGTGGCAGAAGCGGCCGGTGCTGGCTGTCAGGTGTTCTGGGGCGCCGGTGACGAGCTGGGGCAGGAATTACCACTACTGCCTCTGCTAGAGGGATTGCGGGTGCGCGAGCCCTCCACCAATCCGCGGCGGAACACGATCGTCCGGCTCATGCGCGGTGAGGTCACCGCCGACCGCGGCACGGACGTGTCGGCCGCGCTGGCGGAGCAGCTGCTGGCACTGATCGCCGAGCAGTGCGCTGTGCAGCCGACGATCCTCGTCATCGACGATCTCCAATGGGCAGATCAGGTCACCGTCACCCTGTGGGGACGGCTGACACGGTCGGTGCGTCAGGCACCGCTGCTGCTGATCGGGATGATGCGCCCGGTGCCACAGCGGGATGACCTGCTGGCGCTGCGGCGGGCGGTGGGCAGTGCCGCACGGCTCCAGCTCACCGGGCTCACCGAGACGGCGGTGACCGAACTGGTAGCGGCGCTGGTCGGCGGCAGGCCCGACAGTAATCTGCAGCGGCTCGCCGAGGGTGCGGCGGGCAACCCGCTCTACCTCACTGAGCTGGTCGGCGCGCTGGCCCGCAGCTCCAGCGTGGCCATTACCGGGGAGGGAGCCGCCGAGCTGACGAACGCTTCCGCGCCAAGCTCGCTGTCGGCGGCCATCGCCGACCGTCTTGGCTTTGTCTCGGGACCGGTGCGTGAGGTGCTGCGGGCGGCGGCCCTGCTCGGGGTGGAATTCGCTGTGCCGGACCTGGCGATCGTGCTGGACCGCGGCGTGGCGGACCTGCTCCCGGCCGTCGACGAGGCATGTGCCGCCGGCGTGCTGGCCGAATCCGGCAACGGCCTCGGGTTCCGGCACCCGATGATCCGGGAGGCGCTGTACGAGGAAATACCGGTACCGGTGCGCGCCGCCTGGCACCGCGACGCGGGACGCGCCCTCGCGGAGGTCGGCGCACCGGCGGACCGGGTTGCCCGGCAGCTGCTGCGGGCGGGCGGCGGGCCAGGCGGCATGACCGATCCGATGGATGAGTGGATGCTGAACTGGCTGGCCCGCACCGCGGGGCTGCTGGTCGGCCAGGCGCCCCAGGTGGCAGCGGAACTCCTCCGCCAGGCGGTCGCGAGCTCCCCGGCCGGCTCGGCCCAGCACGACCGTCTGGTGGGCCGGCTGGCTGACGCCCTCTACCGGACCGGTAACGCGGCCGAGGCCGAGCAGGTGGCGAACCAGGCATTGGCGCATGCCGTCGAGCCCGATCTGGTCGTTGACCTGCACTGGACGCTGGCGCAGTGCCGGATGCGGGTCGGCCGGTTCGCGGAGTCCCTGGCCACTTTGGACCAGGCGCTCGCTTCCCCCGGGATCTCGGCCCGGCACCGCGCGCGGCTGCTCGTGCTCGCGGCCCGCACGCACGACCACCTCGGCGACGTCGAGAAGGCCGGCCGGGTCGCCGCCACCGCGCTCGCGGAGGCGTCGGAGGCGGGCGACAACTGGGCGATGGGCTGGGCCCTGCACGTGCTGACCATCGTGGCATCGGTGCCAGCGCAGATGACCGACGCACTGCCGCTGTTCGACCGGGCGCTGGCCGTCACCCAGGGCGACCCGGCGCTGATCGATCTGCGGCTGCTGCTGCAGATCAACAAGGCCGTCACCCTGGGCGAATTTGACCGCTACGAGGAGGCCTTCGCCGCGGCCCGGCAGGCACGCCGCCTCGCGGACCAGGTCGGCACGGTGATCCGGCTGGTTCAGGCGCACAGCGCCCTGGGCCAGCTGCTCTTCGAAACGGGGCAATGGGCCGAGGCCATGGCCGAGGTGGAGACCCTGCCCGAAGACCTCAAGGAGCCCATCTCGGCCTGCTGCGATCTGGGCATTGCCGCCGTGATCTGCTTGCATCGCGGCGAGACCGCTGCGGCGCGCCGCTACCTGGCCGCCGCCGCCCCGCATGCCAAGCGGACCGGGAACCGGGTCATCGGCCCGCTGGCACTCGCCCGCAGCCTGGACTGTGAGCACGATGACGCGTTGCCGGAGGCGCTTGCCGTGCTGACAGCCGGGTTCGCTGACAGCACCGAGGAACTCGACGAGATCGAGAACCTGCTTGCTGACGCCGTCCGCCTCGCCACCAGCACCGGCGACCTGGACACCGCGAAGACCCTCGCGGGTCACGCCGAGGCCCTCGCCGCTGAGTCGGAGATCCCGCACCGGCAGGCGAACGCGCTCTATTGCCGCGGCCTGCTGGAACATGACGCCACCCGGCTGCTCACCGCCGCGGAGCGCTATGGTGACGCCGGCCGGCCACTGCTCAGCGCGAAGGCGCTGGAGGCGGCCGCTGGTGCCTTCGTCTCCGCCGGCGACCGCGGCCAGGCACGGGCCGCCTTCACCCGTGCCGCGGAGATCTACACCTCGCTTGGCGCCGCCACCGATGTCGCCCGGCTGCAGGCCATGTTCCGCGCGCACGGCATCCGCCGTGGCCCGCGCTCGAAACACCGGCACGCGCAGAGCGGCTGGGACAGCCTCACCCCGGCCGAGGCCAAGATCGCCGCATTCGTGGGGGAGGGACTGTCCAACCCGGAGATCGCTGCCCGGCTGCTGTTGTCACGGCGGACCGTCGCGACCCACGTCTCGCACATCCTGAAAAAACTCGACGTGCATTCACGCACCGACATCGCCCGTGAGGCGGCACTGCGCACCCTCGCGCCGAGGTGACCGCGGGGATGGAGCTGGCGTGCCTCAGCAATCGCGCGGCACGCTGCGGCCGGTGTCCTCGTCACGGTAGGCATCGAACGCGAGCGTGAAGTACACGGCCTTGCCCGCGGGGGTCGGGTAGAAGCCCCATTCGGTCGCCAGGCTGGCGACCAGCAGCAGGCCCCGGCCGGTCTCGGTGTCGGGCGGCCCCTTCACCGGCACCGGCAGGAAGCACGAGGTGTCGTGGACATCGACACGGAACTGGCCGCCGTCACAGGTGATGGCGACCAGGACGGTCTCGCCCTTCTCGTGCCTGATGGCGTTGGTCACCAGCTCGCTGGTGAGCAGGGCCGCAACGGTCAGGTCGACGGGGACATCCCATGCGTAGATGGCCGCCCGGACGTGCCTGCGGGCCTTGCCCGGCGCTGCCGGCCCGGCAGCTAATGAGATGCGGCGCGCACGTCGCACGGTGGGGCGGATCGGCGCCGTCGTGTTCATCGGGATTCCTTGCCCAGCCGGCTTTGGGCTGGTCCGGGAGAGCGAAGTCACTCTGCGCGGCCAGCCCCGGGGAAGATCCGGCCAATGTGTTGACGCTGGATGATGCGGTTGCACGACAAATACTGCTGCAAGTTGCATGGAGAGACATCGGTCAGCTGACCGATTTTGAAGTGGTGCCTCATCCGCCCGGTGCGGCCCGGGGCCACGACATCGGTCAGGGTCCCCGTGCCCTACCGCGACCGGGGCGCGGAGGGCGGGCGTGAGCTGCGTCCCCTGCCGGAGACCTACCCGCTGGCGAACGTGACGCCGGTGAGGCCGGTCGCGACCCGGCTGCCGGCGGCGCCGGCGAGCATGGCGTCGATGTCGGACAGCGCGCCGATCATCGCGGGCTTTCCCGTCGCCTTCGCGAAGTCACACGCGGCTATCACCTTGGGGAGCATCGACCCCGCCGCGAACTCGGCTTCATACCCGGCGAGCAGGGCGTCAGGATCGGCCGCCACGATCGCCCGCTGCTGAGGGGTGCCGAATCCCACGAAAACCGCCTGCGCGTCGGTGGCCATGATGAGGATGTCGGCGTCGATGTCGCGGGCGAGCAGGGCGCTGGCGCGGTCCTTGTCGATCACCGCCTCCATGCCCCCCAGCTGCCTCCCCGGCCGGTACGCGGTGGGGATGCCGCCGCCGCCAGCGCAGATCACCACGCAGCCCTGCTCGAGCAGCCACCTGATGGGCCGGCGCTCGAAGATCCGCCTGGGCACCGGTGAGGGCACGACGCGGCGCATGTGGCCCCCGTCGGGCTTGAACGCCCAGCCCCGCTCCGCGGCCAGCTTGTCCGCCTCGGTGCTGCTGTACAGCGGGCCGATCGGCTTGCTCGGGTCGGCGAAGGCGGGGTCGTCGGGATCAACCTCGATCATCGTCAGCAGCGACGCGAGCGGCTTCTCGAACGGGAGCCGGTTCCCGAGTTCCTGCTCGATCAGGTAGCCGATCATTCCCTGGGTCTCCGCTCCCAGCACGTCGAGCGGGGACTGCGGCACCTCGCCGTAGGCCGCCTCCTCCAGCGCCAGCAGCCCGATCTGCGGGCCGTTCCCGTGCGAGATGATCAGCTCGTGCTGCTCGGCGATCGGCGCCAGGCGGTCGCACGCCAGCTGGACGTTCTGCCGCTGGTTGTCCACTGTCATCGGCTGCCCCCGGCGCAGCAGGGCGTTCCCGCCGAGGGCTACCACCACTCTCATGACGCTCCCCACATGGCTGCAACGTAACGTACCCGGGCCGTCGGGTGCGCTTAAGGGGTCTAAGCCCGCGAGATCACCCCCGGAAGGGTGACGACAGCCCTTGCCGGCCGGAGCAGGATCGGGGCCAGGTCTTCCGATGGAGTGGGAGCCAGGCGACGCTCACAGGCCGCTGCCTCCCTGGCGGGGGGTGAGTCATGCAAGGGGTTGAGCCATGACTGGAACGCCATCTGACCCGTCTGACCCGTCTGAGCAGGCTGCCGCGGGTCCTGGGCCGGGGGCGGCGGTAGCGCCGGCGGGGGATGGGGCTGGCGCTGCTGGTGGCGGGTTTGGGCTGCCGGTGGCGGTGGCGCTGATCATGGGCAGCATCATCGGGGTCGGGATCTTCAACCTGCCGACGTCGCTGGCTGGGATCGGGCCGATCACGCTGGTGTCGATGGCGCTGACGACGGTGGGGGCGATCGCGCTGGCGCTGATGTTCGCGGCGCTGTCGCGGCGGCTGCCCGCCGACGGCGGGCCGTATGCGTATTCGCGGGTGGCGTTCGGCAACGTGGTGGGGTTTTTCAACGCGTGGTCGTACTGGATCACCGCGTGGGCGGGCAACGCGGGGATCGCGGTCGGCTGGGTGCTGTATGTCGAGGTGTTCATCAACAAGGGCCAGAACAAGCTGATCACCATCGTGCTGGTGCTGGTCGGCCTGTGGATCCCGGCGGTCATCAACTTGTCCGGGGTCAAGAACATGGGCTCGGTGCAGATGATCACCACGATCCTCAAGTTCGCGGCGCTGATCTTCGTGTCGGTGGTGGGCCTGTTTTTCATCAGCACCGCGAACTACACCCCGTGGAACATCAGCGGCCAGGGCGCGGTCGGCGCGATCGGCGCCGGGATGGCGATCGCGCTGTTCAGCTACCTGGGGGTGGAGGTCGCCTCGGTCGCCGCGGGCAAGGTCCGCGACCCCGACCGCAACGTCCCCCGCTCCACCGTGCTGGGCACCCTGGCCTGCGCGGTGGTCTACCTGCTGTCGCTGATCGCGGTGTTCGGCATCGTCCCGTCGGCCACGCTGCAAAAATCCACCGCGCCGTTCTCCACCGCGGTCAACGCCATGTTCGGCGGCACCTGGGCCGGCTATGTGATGGCCGTCGTGGTCATCATCTCCGGCTTCGGCGCGCTGAACGGCTGGACCATGATCTGCGCCGAGATGCCGCTGGCCGCCGCCCAGGACGGGCTGTTCCCCGCCCGGTTCAACCGGCTGTCCAAACGCGGCGTGCCCGCCTACGGCATCATCGCCTCCACCGTGCTGGCCTCCATCGCGATGGCCATCAACTACATCGGCTCCGGCGGCGCCCAGGTCTTCACCACCTTGGTGCTGATGACCGGCATCACCTCGGCCATCCCCTACGCCTTCTCCGCCCTGGCCCAGATCAAATGGCGGCTGGTCGACCGCCGGGAAATGCACGGCCAGCGCTTCGCCCGCGACATGACCGTCGCCGTGGTCGCGCTGGTGTTCTCGGTCCTGTTCATCTGGTACTCCCGCAACACCGGCGCCAGCGGCTTCCAGTACTGGGCCCCGTTCGTCCTGGCCGGCGTCGCCCTCCTGCTCGGCATCCCCGTCTACTTCGCCCAGCGGACCAAGATGACCCAGCCCGAGCCGGTGCCGGAGTACCGCTGAGGAGGAAGCCGGCCCTGGACGGCGTGCCCAGTCAGGATATGCGGGCGCTCTCTGGGCCGGTCGGGGCCGCTGACTCGCGGGCGGCCGGGGGAAGGGGAGCGCCATGCCGGGCCGGCCGGGCGGCCAGCAGGACCGCCGCGACGGCGCCCGCGGTGGCGAAGAACGCGATGATGAGCACCAGGCCGTCGCGGTAAGCGGCGACAGGATCGGCGGAGGAGGCGTGGGACAGGATGGCGACCAGCCCGGCCACGCCGAGCACGGTGCCGACCTGGCGGGCCATGTTGAGGATGCCGCTGCCAGTCCCGAATCTGGCTGGGCTGAGCGACGCGCTGCCGGCGCCGAGCAGTGAGGGAATCGTCAGGCCGACCCCGGCGCCGCCCAGCAGCTGGGCCGGCAGCAGGTGGGTGAGGTAGGCCGGCTGGGCCTGGATCTGGGTGAACCACAGCAGCTGGGCTCCGGCGTTCACGGCGCAGCCGATCACCGCGACCCGGCCGGGGCCCCCGAGCCAGCGGGCCATCCGCGGCGCGGCGAAACGGGCGAACGGCAGGACCATGAGCGGCCCGGGTGCGATGGCAAGGCCGGCCATCACCGCCGAGTAGTGCCACACGCCGGTGAGGAACTCGACCGCGTTCAGCACGAAGGCACCGAAGCCGGCGTAATAGAGAATCGAGGCCGCGAACGTGCCGCTGAAGCTCCGCGAGCGGAGCAGTTCCAGCTCGATGACCGGGGAATGGTGCCGCCGCGAGCGGGCCACCATGGCCGTCCCGCACGCCAGCGAGGCGAGCAGCAGGCCGATGAAACCGGCCGAGCCCCATCCCCAGTCGGGGGCCTTGACGAGCGCCAGCGCGACCAGGCCGACGGCCGCCGCCAGTAGCCCGGCCCCGATCAGGTCGGGCCGCCCCTGTGCCCGGTCGTCCCTGCTCTCGGGTACCACCCGGGCAGCCAGCACGAGGGCGGCCAGCCCGACCGGCAGGTTGATCCAGAACACCCACCGCCAGTTGATCTGCACCAGGCTGCCCCCGATCACCGGGCCCAGCGCGGCGCCGAGGGCGCCAAGCGCGGACCAGGTGCCCAGCGCCCGCGGCCGGGCGGGAGCCGGGACGGCGGCCAGCAGCAGCGACAGCGACGCGGGCACCATCGCCCCGGCGCCGGCCGCCTGGACGACCCGGGCGGCGATCAGCGCCGCCACTCCTGGCGCGAGGCCGCAGAGCAGCGACCCGGCGCTGAAGGTGGCCAGGCCGGCGACGAACATCGTCCGCCGCCCGATCCGGTCGGCCCACCGGCCGGCCGGCACCAGCACAGCGGCGAAGACGATCGTGTAGGCGTTGAGCACCCAGGACAGGGACCCCAGGCTGGTGCCCGGGTACTGCCTGGCGATGTAGGGGAACGCCAGATTGACGATGAACAGGTCCAGGCTGGACATGAAGACAGCCAGCGACAGGACGCCGACGATCGCGGTCGCCCGGCGGTCGCCTGAGCGGGCCGCCGTCATGGGGGGGCTGGAGCTCACCGGTCGGCCTCCTAGTAAGTCCGGAATCTGGACTCACCATATCCCGGCTACCCGACGTACGTCCAGAAATCAGACTTATGAGGTAAACTACGTATATGACCGCTGTCTCCAGCCAGCCGCGGGCCTGCTCCGTGGCCCGCACGCTCGACATCGTCGGCGAGAAGTGGGCGCTGCTCGCCGTGCGGGAGGTCTTTCTCGGCAACCGGACGTTCGACGAGATGGTCCGGCGCACCGGGGCGCCCCGTGACACGCTGGCGGCCCGGCTGCGCACCCTGACCGGCGCGGGAATCCTCGAGCGGCGGCAGTACTGCGAGCACCCGGCCCGCTTCGAGTACCACCTGACCGCCGCGGGCCGCGATCTGTACCCCGTCATCGTGACGCTGATGCGCTGGGGCGACCGGTACCTGGCAGGCGACGACGGGCCGCCGCTGGTGCTGCAGCACCGCTGCGGGCACCAGGTGCTGGCCCAGGTGGTGTGCCAGGCGTGCGGGGAACCGCTGGAAGCCCGGGACACCAGGGCGCTGATCCCCGGCGGCTGACCGCCGTCACGCAGCAGGTGCTGCCGCCGCCCGCCCCGGCCAGGCGCCCGCGGCCCGCCTGCTGGCCGCGCTCAGCGGTGGTTCCCGGCGACGTGATGCCCGCGCTCGCGGGCCAGCCGGGCAAGCAGGGCGGCGGCCTTGGCGGCGTCCGTGCCGATCTCCCAGCGCTCTGTCGAGTCCAGCTGGTAGATCAGCCGCCAGTAGTTGCGTTCGGCGCGGCCGTCGATGTTGCTCAGCCGGTAGAGCACCTTGCCGTCCGGCTTCATGACCCAGCTCCATGACAGCGTCCCGAGCTCGCTGGTGTAGGTGGACTCGATCTGCCCGATGTCGCGCGCGCTCGACTTAGGCATGTGATACCCCCCTTCCCCCCGGGGCTGACCACATCCGGCCCTGGAGGCCCACTCCAGTCTGATCACATTCTGTAATCAGACGAAAGCATATCCGAACTGCGAAAAGCCTCGCTGGATGTAGTCACTAATTAACGCCTGGTTAACACGCGTCCCGCTGGCGCCGCTGCGGCTGGCGCGCTGGCCGGGATTCAGGCGAGCTCGGCGGGCAGGCCGAGGCGGCGAAGGCCTGCGCGCCGGCGGCCAGACGTCGGCGGCCAGAACGCCGGCGGCTTTTCAGAACGTCGACGGGCACCAGGGCGCGGGGTCGCAGTACATGGCGGCCGACAGCCGCGCGAGTGCGCCGTGGGTCCGCTCGCTCACCAGCCCGGCGGCGGCCAGCGCGCCCAGCCTGGTACCGCCCAGGTAGCCAGCCCCGAGGGCCGCGACGGGCAGCACGATGTCGGCGGGCGCGGTGGTGCGCTCGCAGCTGGGCTTCCCGCCGTCGCCGGGTCCGGGGCACTGCAGCCGCCACCGGCCGGCGTTGGCGGGCAGCAGCTCGTCGGTCACCTCGAGCACGACGTCGGCGGCGCAGGAATAGCGCCGCTGGCAGAGCGCGGCGCCCACGTCGATGAGCCGGACCCAGAGTCCGTCGCTCAGGTAGGCGCGTGCCCGGCGCCGGTCGGCGAGCATGTCCAGCAGTGGGTCGTCGATCGGCCGCTGCCTGGCCACTACCTCGCCGATCAGGTCCCTGGTCAGCAGGTCGGCCCACAGCGCCGCCGCGGCGCCCGCATCGGTGGCGATGAGCTCGCGGACCGACAGGCCGCCGAACGGCAGGCCGTCTTCATCCCAGTCAGGCCTGGTCCGGTACAGGGCATAGCCGCGTGGGCCCGATTCGCCGTCCGCCAGCAGGCACTTCTGCGGGCTCATTCCCCGCCGGGCGAATTCCGGGTCGGACAGGATGGCCTGCCACCAGCGTTCGTCCCTGGCTATCATGCCGGGCCGGTGCGGGACCGCCGAGCCGTAGACGCTGGCCAGCTCGGCGCGCAGCTCAGAGGGCTGCGCGTCGCGTAGCTGCACGGGGCCATGGTCCGCGGCCGCGGCGCCGGCCGCGGCCGGCATCAGTGTCCCCTCGCCGCGCCGGATCGTCAGCCGCAGCTGCCCGGACGCGGGGCCGTAGCCGTACCTGCCGTAGATGCCCGACTCCGACGCGAACAGCGCTGCCACGGCTTCGCCCCGGGCGGCGATGTCGGCGAGCTGGTGGCGCATCATCGCCGACAGGATGCCGCGCCGCCGGTGGCTGGGCCGGACGCTGACGAAGGTGACACCACCCGCGGCCACGGTCCCGCCCGGCACGGTGAGCTGGAAGGAGTACGCTTCGGTCGTCCCGACGATCGCGTCGCCCTCGAACGCGGCGAGGCTGCGGTCGAACTCGAAGACCATGCGCTCGAGCTCAGCGGCCTCGGCCGGTGAGTCGGCGTCGTTGAACGCCTGGATGGGCACCGCGCAGTACGCTTCGAACTCATCGGGCGTGATGGGCCGCAGGGGATAGTGCTCGGTCATAGTGCTACTCCTATCCCATTGGCTGCCCGGCAGGCGAGCGCATATTTCACGGCCGGGCTGGGCCGGGATCATCACCGGGCGGGGCTCCAGGGTGCGCAACGGCGATCAAGCGCGCCCCCGGGAGCGGTGGCACGATCGGGGCATGAGCGCGATGACGGACACCTTCGCCCGTTTCCTCGAGATCCTCGCTGACACGATGGACGATCACGGGGCGACGGGCGATGCGCTGGCGTCGCGCGTGCACCTGTCCCGGTACCACTTCGACCGGCTGGTGTCCGCCGCCGCGGGCGAGCCGCCGGCTGCCCTGCGCCGCCGCATCCTGCTGGAGCGCGCCGCGTACCGGCTGATCACCACCGACCACGACGTGCTCCGCATCGCCGTGGAGGCCGGGTATGCCAGCCACGAGGCTTTCACCAGGGCGTTCACCAGGGCCTACGGGCGGTCGCCGTCGCAGTGGCGGCGCAGGCCGACGGGTCTTGCGATCGGCGTACCGGGCCAGGTGCATTTCAGCCCGCCTGGGGGACTGCGCGTCCCCGCGTACCGGAAGGTCACCGCCATGGATCTGCTCATCCGCATGGTCGAGCACCACGTCTGGCTGGTCGGGGAGATGCTCGCCCGGGCGGAGACCCTGCCCGCCGAGCGGCTCGAGACGCCGGTGCAGATCTCCGTCGAGGGCATCGACAGCGAGCCGACCCTGCGCTCGCTGCTGGCCCGCCTGGTCGGCCAGCTGGCCATGTGGGACGCGGCCACCCACGACCGTCCCTACGACACGGCAGTGGAGCGCAGCGAGAGCATCACCCGGCTGCGCGCCAAGCTCGCCGAGGTGGGCCCGGCGTTCACCGCCCAGGTGCACACGATCGCCGATGAGGGCCGGCTCGACGAGACCTTCGTCGACGCGGTCTGCGACCCGCCGGAGGTCTTCACCTATGGCGGCATGATCGCCCACGTGCTGACGTTCGCCGCGCACCGCCGCACGCTCGTGTGCGGGGCCCTGGCGGAAGCGGGCATCACCGACCTCGGCGCCGGCGACCCGATGCGCTGGGTGGCCGGGCACGCTGCGTGAGACGGCCGTGCCGCCGTCAGCCCGGCGTGCCGGGGTCCCAGACGTAGGGGGTGGTGCTGGCCAGGCGGGCAAACCCGAGGCGCTCCAGGATCGGCCGGCTGTCCGGCGAGGCGTCCACCTGCAGGTACCGGTAGCCCCGCGCGGCGGCCAGGCCGGCCCGGTAGGCGACGAGGGCGCGGTAGATCCCCCGGCCCCGCCAGGCGGGCAGCGTCCCCCCGCCCCACATGCTCGCGAAGTCGGTGCCGGCCTGGAACTCGATCCGGGCCGAGCAGACCGGCTCATCACCGGCCATCGCGACCACCATCGCCGTCACCTCGGGTGAGTCACGGAGCTGCGCGAGCAGCGACCGGCGGAGCTGGGAATGATCGGTGCCGAAGACGCGCTCGTGAACGTCGATGAGCAGCCCGACACCGGCCTCGTCGGTCACCGGCAGCAGCGACACCCCGGCGGGAAGCTCCGCCGGCGCCGCCACCGCCGCCACCTCGGCGACCATCAGCGCCTCCTCGTCGTCGGCCGCGAAGCCGGCGGCCAGCAGGCGCCGGGCCAGATCAGGTGGCTGGTCGTAGTCGTAGAGCTTCCATTCGAACTTCTCGCCGCGGTCACGGAAGCGGGCCACCTGATCGGCAATCACGCTGTCGGCGTTCGCCTCGTCCAGATCCGACCAGGCGATGCCTGACCAGCCGCGGCCGTCCACCGTCATCCAGCGCACCACGCCCTGGTCAGCCTCGATCAGCGCCCCTGACCCGTCCGTGCGGACGCTGCGGCGGATCTGGGCATTGAACGCGGCAAGCACGCGGGCTGGCTCCACACCTGCAGACGATCATCAAACGGCCGCCGGGCGCAAGGCCATTGCCCCGGCCTTACCCGGGTGCCCCGGTGGATCGCATGGCGATCCGGATGTTGCCCTCGCCGTCCCTGGCCACCTCGGTCATGCCCAGCCGCCGGTAGAGCGCACGGGCACGCTGATTGACGGTGAGCACGTCCAGGACCAGGTCCTGGCCTTTCCGCCCGGCTTCGCCGATGAGTGCGCCGATGAGCCGGGTGCCGATGCCGCGGCCCTGATGGCTGGGGAGGATCTCGATCCGGCCGAGGTAGATCTCGGTGGGGCGGTATTCGACGTCGAGCATGCCGATGTCCGCCCCGCTGGCGGTGATGATCTGCCAGCGGCCGGGGCGGAAGGCGCGGGCGTGAAGAGCGCGCTGGCGCTGTTCGTCCCATCCCCAGATGGCGGCGATGTAGCCGCCCATCGCGGCCTTGTGCAGCTGGAAGCAGAACTCGCTGTCGGCCGGTGCGGCCGGGCGCAGCCCGATGGCGGTCATGTGGGGTCAGTGGCCTGCGGGCGGGCCGTGACGGTTCCCTCCAGCCCGCCGCCAGCGGGCAGCACTGCCTGCGGCGCCCGCGCACGTGGCGGGACGCGGGCGAAGAACAGCGTCAGCGCCAGCCCGGCGACCATCGGTGCCCACCACGCCCACGGCGCCCCCCACCACAGCTGCGAGGCGAAGGTGAGCGCCACGGCGGTGACGGAGGTCGCGATCAGGCGTGACCAGCCCGGCGACGCCGCGATGAGCGCCGCCGCCAGCGCGGGCCACAGGTAGTAGGCGACCATCACGGGCTCCAGCAGGCACCGGAGCGCCAGCGCGACAGCGGCCCACCAGACCAGCTCCTGCAGGATCTGCGGGCTCCACCCGCCGGCGGCCAGCGCCGCGCGCCACCGGCGCCCGGCGATGAGCGCGCACCCGCAGGCCACACCGATGGCAACCACCCGGGCGGGGCCGGCGGCCACCGCCCCGTTGTCAAGGTGGGGGGCCAGCGACGTCCACACGGTGGGATGGTTGACGGCCGGCGAGTTGGGCTGGCTGGTCACCGCGCGGAAGGTGGCGTGCCAGTTCGCCGCGGCCGCCGCGCCCAGCAGCAGCGTGCCGGGGGCGGCCGCCCGGGTGAGGAAGCCGGGCAGCCGCCGTGGCTCGGTGACCACCACCGCGAAGGGCAGCGCGAGCAGCACCAGCGGCTGGACGGCGACCGCCACGCCGATCAGCCACCCGGCCCGCCCGGTTCGTGACCGTGACAGCGCCAGCATGCCGAACAGCAGCAGCCCCACCGCCACCGCGTCCTCCGGGTGGCCCCATTTCACCGCGACGCTCCACAGCGCAACGGCGCCCACGGCGGCGAGCAGGGCGCGCTTCGGCCGGGTCACGCCCAGGTGCTCGGCGATCGCGTCGGCGGCGAACAGCGCCACGCCCGAGATTGCGATCTCGTAGGGCCCGGCGGCCAGCCACACGGCGGGATGCGGGTAGTACGGGCCCGGTATCTGGAGCGAGAGCCCGGCCGCGTCGATGATGGCGGCGACCGGGACCAGGATCACAGCCGCGCCCGGCAGGGTGACCAGGCTGGTGGGCCTGGTGTACAGGCCGGCCCAGTCCCAGTGCGCGAGCCGCCGGGCCGCCACCAGCGTCCCCCACAGATCATGCGGGAGCGCCCAGTCGGACTGCCCGGCCAGCCGCGGCCCCCACCACGTCGTCGCGGCCATCCCGACCGCAATGAGGCCGGCCGTGGCGAGCAGCGGGAACAGCCTCCTGGCCAGCCACCGCATCACGCAACGACCGCCTCAGCTCCGCATACCGATGACGAGAGCATAACCTCGCGGCGGCCGCAGCCTGCGGCGGCAGCGGCGCGCTCGCCCTCAGCCTTGGCCCCATACCGCCGCACGGCGTCGAAGCTGACGATGGTCGCCGCCGCCGGTTATGCCCGGGGAGGGAGGGCGGCCGCGACGCCGGCCGGGCACCGGCATTGCGGTCCGGCCACCGGAATGCCGCGCGGATGATGGCGGTTGGGGATAGGGAGCCTGATCGGATCTCTGGTAACAGGCCGAGATCGCCGGGAACGGAGCAGATCATGGCAGGAAACTCTGTGCACGAGCCGTCCGCGCCGCCGCGTGCCCCGGTCAACGTCGGGGACGTGATGGAGCCGCCGCTGACCACGGTCGACCAGAACGACCACCTAGCCGCGGCCGCGTACCTGATGAAACACGCGGGCGCCACCGCCCTGGTGGTGCTGGACGGCCACGAGACCAACCGGCCGGTGGGCATCATCACCGAGGCCGACATCGTCCACACGGTGGCGGACGGGAAGGACGTGAACGACGTCCGGATCCATGACCTGATGACGCGCAGCCCGACCGTGGTCGAGCGGACGACGAGCATCCGCGACGCGGCCGAGACCATGGTGGCCGGCCACTTCCGGCATCTGCCGGTCGTCGGCTCCACCGGCCTGGCCGGGGTCGTGGACATCAGGGACATCTGCCGCGCGCTGCTCGGCCCCGCGGGCTGATCAGCCGGGCACCGGGCCGTCGCCACCAGCCAGGTGCAGCGGCATCGACACCCGGGCGGAGACGACATCGGGACGCGTGCGCAGCGCGTTGGTGAGCACCAGGTCGAAGTGGTTGTGCAGGAACTGGTCGCGCAGGTGGTCAGGGAGGACCACCGGGATCAGCACCACGACCTGCTTGTCGTGATGCTCACGGTGCTCGTCGATGAACGCCACGATGGGCGCCGCCACCGACGCGTACTCGGTGTTCAGGACCCGCAGCGGCACGCCGGGATCCCAGCGGGCCCACTGCCGCTCGATCTCCTGGCCCCGGCCGGTGCTGCCGTCGGCATCCTCGAGCACCACGGTCACCGCGATCACGTGCTGGCTGATCGACAGGGCCTGCCCGATGGCGTACTGAGTCAGCCGGGACACCCCGACCACCGGCACTATCACCACGGCCGGTCTGATCTGAGGCTTGCCGGGGATCTCGCCGAGGCCAAGCTCACGCCCGATCCGCCGGTAGTAGCGGTGGATGCGGGTGAACATGAAGATGAACCCTGGCACCGCGATCAGGACCACCCAGGCGCCCTCGGTGAACTTGGTCAGGATGAACACCACAGTGGCAACAGCGGTGACCGTCGCGCCGAGGCCGTTGACGGCGGCCCGGTACGCCCAGCGCGGCGGCCGGGTGCGCCACCAGTGCACGACAAGCCCGCTTTGCGACAGGGTGAAGCCGGTGAACACGCCGATGGCGAACAGCGGGATCAGTGTGAGCACGTTCCCGCGCACCGCGATCAGCAGCACGCCGGACAAGAGAGCCAGCGTCCAGATCCCGGGCGCGAACACCTGCCGGTCGTCGCGCAGGGAAAACAGGTGCGGCAGGTAGTGATCCTTGGCGAGCAGGCTGGCCAGCACGGGCAGCCCGCCGAATGACGTGTTGGCGGCCAGCGCGAGCACCAGCGTGATGGTCAGCGCCATCACGTAGTAGGCCCAGTTCCGGCCGATGGCCATGGCCATGATCTGGCTCAGCACCGTCTGGCCGGACCGGGGCCCGATGTGCCAGCGGTCGGCCAGCACCGCCAGCCCGAGCAGCATCACGCCAAGGGTCGTGCCGAGCAGCATCTCGGTCCGTTTGGCCCGCGCTACGCGCGGCTCCTTGAACTGCGGCACCCCGTTGGCGATCGCCTCCACCCCGGTCAGCGCGCTGCAGCCGGCCGAGAAGGCCTTCAGCAGCAGCAGCACGCTCACCGTCTCCAGCGGCACCCGCGGGACCAGCGGCACACCAGGCTGTGGGGCGTGCAGGGCCAGGGGGTGGATCAGGCCGATCGCGATGATGATCAGCAGGCCGACGATGAAGACCATCGTGGGCAGCAGGAACGCCCGGGCAGCATCCCCGAGGCCGCGCAGGTTGAGCACGGTGACAACAGCGAGGATGACCAGGCAGATGACC
>DATIYI010000038.1:0-11552 GCA_035517695.1 Streptosporangiaceae bacterium | reverse complement strand
TCGAGGTGAAGGCGGTGTATTCCGCCTCCGCCACCTCGGCGTCGGAGACCCAGGCCCGCAGTTGGTCATCCCAGATCGCGCGCGGGTAGCGGATCGGCGTCCAGGCGGTCTGCGGGATGGCGGCGATCGCCGCCTTGACCTTCGGGTCGATCCGCACCGTAACCGAGAAGAACGCCCCGGCCCGGCGGACCGCCGCGCTGAACCCCGCGGAGTAGAACGCCGAGTCGGCCCGCACCACGAGCGTCCCGGCGCATCCGGTGGCGCGGGCGGTGCTGACCGATTCGGTGGCGAAGGACGCGGCACCCCGGGCCGAGCCCGCGTTGCCGCCGCGCAACCTCGTCGCGGCGATCACCGGCGCCGCCAGCGGCGTGCTGATCGTGGCGGCCAGCGCGTTCAGCCCCCGCACCAGCAGGCTCTTGCCCCCGATCTTGGTATGGCCGAACGCGGCGCCCTGCTTCTTACGGCCGTAGACACGTTTTTGCATCGAGTCGATATCCACGAACGCCACCACGTCCTTACCCGGCAGCAGCGCGGTACGGCCGGCCAGCTCGGCCAGCAGCACCCGGCTCACCTTCTCCGCCTGCCGGGCGTTCCCCCAGCTGAACGAGCGCAGGAACGACCCCAGCGTGGACGGTGCCCGGATCCCGCCAAACAACGCCGGCATCGCCCCGTGCCGCAGCAGGTCCATGTCGTCGATGCTGTCCGCCCCGGCGACCATCCCGGCGACCAGGCACGGCACCTTCAAGTGCGCGTTCACCCCGCACCGGCCGGCGATGGCCACATGCTCACCGGCCAGCACGGCAAGGCCGGCCCGCTGCGCCAAGGCCAACACCGGGACCAGGCCCGCCCGCGACACCAGATTCGGGCCATCAAACGATGCGTGAATCTTCGCCAGCCCATGCAACAATCGCACTTGCGAGGTGTCCTCTCCATCTGGGGAATGGAAGCGTTAGCAACTCCCATCGTCCCAGCTCAGAGGGCACCTTTCGCGTCGGCGCGCCCGGCAGAACCCCTATTTACGCGGTGGATCGAGGCTAAGCGTGGCAGCCGGGTCGAGATGGAGTGGCAGCGCACTTTCCGCCGCAATCCGCGCGGGCTCTTCTTCGGCACCCTGTTCCGGATCGCCGGCCGCCCGATCTTCGGCCACTACGCCAGGCAAGTCATCGCCAACCTCGAGGCGCTCGAACGTAACCCGTCACCTCATCAGATGGCCCGTCCGCCAAGTAGCACGCAATCCGCAGACCAAGGCTGCTGACCAGCCAGCCCGAACCGCCAGTCCCGCGTGCAATACTCCTCGAGTGCCAAGGAACCGCTAGGCCTACCTATGGTTGTAGGGCACCTCCCGGATCTGGCTGAGACCGGGGAGCTTGGCCAGCGACGGGCCTCAACGACGATGATTCACTACACCGTGAATCCGCCGCGGTGATCACGCAAGGTCACGGTCCTGAGGGTCACGACGGCCGCAACGGCACCCGGTCACGAGCCAGGCCAGGCACCGGCACTGCCGAATAGCCCGCAATGCCTCATGGCGTGCCTGACCTGAGCCCGGCAGCGCTGAAAGGATGGCCGCATGCACGCCGATGATCCCGTCCTTGATCTCATGGACCGCTTCACCGCCGCCCTCAACTCCCATGACCTTGATGCCGTCGCGGCCCTGGTTACCGACGACATTGTCTTCGAGTCCACCTCGCCAGCACCCGACGGCACCCGCTACGAAGGCCGGGACGCGGTGCTCCAGATCTGGGGAGAGCTACTTGCCACGACGCCCCAGGCCCGGTTCTCCGTCGAAGAGCAGTTCTCCGTCGGCTCAGGACGCGTCGTGGTGCGCTGGCGCTATGACTGGGCCGACGGGCACGTGCGCGGCGTGGATATCGTCCGGGTCCGAAATGGCCGGCTCGCAGAAAACATGGCCTACGTCAAGGGCTAGCGCACCAGCCACAACCCGGCCCGCCGCAGTTCGCGCCGCCCGCCCAGCCTAGCGCAGGGATGGTCTCGGTGACTGGCCGGCACGTCACCGGCGCGACAGAACAACCTGCTCTGCGCGGGCATCGAGCGTGATGATCGTGCACACGCTGCCGCGCAGATCGGCGGGTCGGCGCGCGTTCTCGGTGCTGGGCGGGCCTTGGTACCCGGGGTGAGCTGGTCTCAGGCGGCGGCCGGCGTGATGGCCGTTGAGCTGGCCGGCCCGGTCGGCAGCTCCCGGGGGGACCGGCACCACTGGTCGTAGTCTGGCCATCGGCCGGTTTCTCGCCCGTCGGGCCTGACCAGCATCGCGCCGCGTGGTTCGAGCTGGAGAGCGGCTGCGGTGCCGGTGTCGAGTACGTGGACGGTGAGGGGGACGAGTCCGGAGTGGCGGGCCTTGGCGCCTTTCCACCGGGAATCGCCGGGCGCTGCGAGCAGGGTGAGCCCGTCGCCGATGAGGTCGAGGGTGGAGACGGGGTGGCCGGAGGCAGGGATCCAGTGGTGGGCTAGCCGGCCGGCTAGGTCCCAGGGGAGGGCTTCGCTGGTGGTGGCGCGGGCTCCGGTGGGCTGCGCGGCACGCTGGACGTTGTGCAGCCCGATCGGGCGGCGCTCGGTCTGGTAGGAGTCGAGCAGCCTTGGTGGCGCCCATCCGCGCAGTACCCAGGCGAGCTTCCAGCCGAGGTCGAAGGAGTCCTGGATGGCGGTGTTCATGCCGGTGCCGCCTCGTGGCGTCATGCGGTGGGCGGCGTCACCGGCCAGCAAGCCGCAGCCGTTGCGGTACCGGTCGGCGAGCTGCGCGGCGAACGGGAAGCTGCTGAGCCGCTCGATGCGCACCGGAAGATCGCTGATTCCGGCGGCGCGGGCGAGCAGGCCGGTGAGCTCATCCTGGCGCATGTCGGTGAACCGGGGCTGACCGGCGGCCCGTTCCCGGGAGATCCCCCAGCGGTCCCCGCGGCCCCGCTGGGCGAGGACCCCGGCAGCGTCCGGGCGGGTGATCACATAGAGCGCGTAGCGGCGGTCGCCGGCCGGGCCGGTCAGCGGCGCGGAAAACTCCACGCGCTCATAGTCGGCCAGGTGGTCTGGGCCGTCCATGCCGATGCCGAGCAGCTGGCGGACCCGGCTGCGGGCCCCGTCGGCGGCGATGACGTACTGGGCGCGGACAGGGCTTGTGGTTGCCGTCTCCCGGTCCATCAGCACGGCGTGGACACCGGCCTGGTCCTGGCTGAGCGCGGTCAGCTCGCAGCGGAACCGGACCTCCACGCTGGGCATCCGGCGCAGGTGAGCGAGCAGGATCGGCTCGTGGTGATCCTGGGGTGCCCAGGCCGGGCGGCAGGGACTGACCGCGGCCGCTTCCTCATCCGACGGGTAGCCCAGCGGCATCTCGGTGCCCTGGCCGCAGGCCAGGTCGGGGGTCACCCAGGCTCGCGGGATGACATCGGGCGCTCCGGCGCGTACGGCGTTCTCCAGCCCCCACCGGCGCATGAGCTCCATGCCCCGGGTGCTGATCACCAGGTTCCGCGACAGGGCCGGGATCCCGTCCCGCTTGTCGACGACCAGCACGCCGATCCCGTAGCGGGCCAGGGTGATGCCGGCCGCCAGCCCGGCCGGCCCGGCGCCCGCAACCAGCACCTCTGTGCGCCGATAATTTCGTGATAGTTTTACTCTATCCATATTTATAGTACTATCATCAATATGGCCGAGCCTGTCAAGAGGCGCTACGACAACTCCCGCCGCCAGGCCCAGGTCCGGGCCACCCGCCGGAAGGTGATCGAGGCCGCCACGCGCCTGTTCACTGAACACGGCTATCCGGCCACCACCATCGATGCCATCGCAGAGGCGGCGGACACGCCGCTGCCGACTTTGTACCGGCTGTTCGGCTCGAAACGGGCGCTGCTGGCCGCGGTCCTGGACACCGCCTTCGGCGGTGACGACCAGCCCGTCGCGTTCGCCGACCGGCCCGCCGTGCGCGCCGCACGAGCCGAAGCCGACCCGGTCAAGATGGTGACCGGGTTCGCCCGCATCGTCCGGGAATTCATGGAACGCTCCTCCGCTATCCAGCACGTGCTGGCCACAGCCGCCCAGATCGACGCCGAAGCGGCCGAGTTGCTGGCAGAGATCCGCCGGCAGCGTCACATCGGCCAGTCCAGGATCGTGACCGCCCTGCAAGCCAGGGGGGCACTCGACCCCGACCTCGATACCTCCGAAGCCGCCGACATCGTCTACGCCTTGCTGTCCCCGGACGTGCACAGGATCCTTACAGTCGAACGACGGTGGGACGCCGACCGCTACGAGCGCTGGGTAGCCCGCTCCCTCAGCTCACTTCTCCCCACCAGTCACCGCCCGCCAGCCAGCCCGGACACCAGGTCCCCAGCAGCAGACCACGCGGACAGCCCTCCGGCCACCGCGCCGGAAACCGGCCGCCCATAGGGCGTCCAAGCCCCAAGGCCATAACGATCTTTCGGCACGGCGCCAACGGCCATGGCGGTCCTTCGGCCAGCCACACAGATCGGCGGATCTCGCGCGACGGCCGCAGCCAGCGATCATCACGTAGCGCGACCGACAGTCCAGAGCGCGAGCGAACGGAACGCCGAGTATGGATCCCGACTAATGTCGATAGGTTATTGCTGCTTTCGTGGCACAGATAATCTGATCGGCGCGCCTAAGCTGATGGCCATCGAGGTGGTCTTGGCCGCTAAGCGAACATCTTTGGCGGGCTGGGCACGTCGGCATCCGGGTGCCGAGTGTAACGTCCGTTCATCTGGCGGCGGCTTGCGCACGGTGAGGCCGGTTATCGAGCCGTGCCGGCCGGTCAAGTGCAGGGTGCCTGGTCGCCGAGGAAGTGCAGTATCTCTGCCACGAGCAGGTCCGGTGTTGTTTTGAGAGCCTTATGGCCGGCGCCGGGGAGTTCGGTCACGGTAGCCGTAGGGAGGGCGGTGGCGAGTTTCCGCGTGATCTCGCTAGCCCACGGCGGGCTGGCCATGCCAACAAGCAGCAGTACCGGTTGCCGGACGCGGCGGGCGAGGCTGGTCAGGTCAGCGGCGGCCAGCGCTTGGGTTCGCGGGGTAGGGTTGCGGCGGCGATGGGCAGCACATCCTGCCCGCCGGGTGCATCGCGCAGCGCTTCCACCTCGCTGGGGGTCAGGCCGATGATTTCGGCGAGGAAGGTGAAGACCGCGCGGCCGACCTGGCCGTTGGCCACCATGGTGCTGACTCGCTCGGGCCAATTGTTCGGCGTTGCCTGCGGTCCGGGCGGCTCGTAGAGCACGAGGCGCCGGAACGGGGCGCCGCTGGCAGCTGCGCCCAGCACGCAGGTGGCACCGATGCTATGGCCGACCACGTCCACGGGACCGCCCCGGTCGCTGGCCAGCGCGGCCGCAACGGCTGCGACATCGGCGTATTCGCTGCTCAGCGCGTAGCTGTCGGAGTCGCCGCTGGAGCCGCGACCACGCTGGTCCATGGCCGTCACGCGCCGGTGGGCGATCAGCGGCCCCCACACGCGCTGCCAGTTGCTGATCGTGCCCATGCCACCGTGCACCAGCAGCAGCGGGGGTCCAGACCCAGCCGTCAGCAGGCCGATCCGGACACCGTCGGCGCTGGTGATGGAATGCCTGGTTCCCTCCACGTCACGACCCGGAGTGGTGTTCGGCTGGTGGCAGGAGCTGTTCGCAGAGCGTGTCGCCGAGCCAGTTCTCGTACTGGGCGTGGCTCCATCTTCGGGTGCGCACGAGCCGCCAGAAGATGTCGCTGGCGGTGAGGATCCACACGATGTCGATGGCGGCGGCGCGGTCAAGGGCCGCCTTAAGAGGGCTCTTCTGCAGGAGAGCGTCGATGACGATCGTGGCGCCGCCGCGCCGTTCATCCTCGCTGACGCGCCACAGGCCGTGCAGATCTTTATCCGCTGCCGCGGCCGCCCTGAACACTTCGTGCACGCCGGCGGACCTGCGGTGGATGGCCGTGGCGTTGCGCGCATACAGGCGCAGGGCGCGGCGTGGGTCGGGTTCGGCCAGCGCTTCCCGGTACCAGGGGCGCTGCGCGACGGGTACCGGCTCGTCGTCGCCTGCGAGGGCAATGTCGCGGAGCTGTTTGAGGATCGCCTGCTTGCTGCCCACCGCGGCGAACACGGTCGGCTTGGAGACGCCAGCGCGCCCGGCGATCTCGTCGATGGTGGTGGCCGTATAGCCCTGCGCGACAAACAGATCGTTGGCGGCGTCCAGGACCGCCTGCCTGGTCCGTGCCGCTGCGTCCCGGCGCAGGGGCGAGATGTAGCGCCGGGCACCTCGGTTGACTTCGGCCATAATTAACCTTACCGTACATCTAACAGATAGGTTTGTAGTAAGGGGGATGTCATGGTGACGAGCGACCCGGCGACGTTCGCGGACATGCTGTCGCGGGAGCAAGCTGCGGAAGCGGCGATGATCCTGGGTGACCCCGAACCATTCAAGGCGTTGTGGTCGCGCGGGAACGACATCTCGCTGTTCGGTGCCTTCGGCCCCTGCAAGAAGGGCTGGCACCAGATCAGCAAGACCATGGACTGGGTTGCCAGCCGCTACCGCGAAGGCGCGGTCACCGACGAATACGAAGTCGTGCACGAGGGCGCCGACCTGGCGTACACGGTGGGCTACGAGATCGCCGACGTGGTCCTCGACGGGGCGCCGATGGCCCGCCAGAGGCTGCGGGTCACGCAGATCTACCGCCGAGAGGACGGCGAGTGGCACCTGGTTCACCGCCACGGCGACTTCGCCCCCGCCGACCAGAGCCCGCCATGACCATAACGGGACTGAACACGACACGCTGCAGCTTCGGCGGATCGCCAAGCGCGAATATAGCCTGGTTGCACCTGCGGATTAGCGCCCGCGACCGGATCCCATCCCGAACATCCGGGCAACCGCCTGAGAGCCGTCTGGAGCTCAGCGGCGGTCCTGAATCGCCCACACCAGTGGCCGGAACCCTTGCCTCCATCCAATCGCCGACAGAGCCGAACGCAGACCGGCGGGTTCATACACCTGAGGTCACGCAGATCGCCCAGATCCGGCGCAGTGCGACTGATCGCGCCAACAAACCGACAGGCGAGCAGAACGGCGGCTACGTGCGCGCCTCCACTATGGATCGCAGTCACACCAAGTAATCGCGTTGGCCGCCACCGGGCAGCTCGGCATAGCCGCCACCGGGCAGATCCGGCTGGCCGTCGTCACGCGGGACCTAAACGGTTTGCCTCGTCTTCTCTTGATCGAGCCCGCCGCGCCGTTTATGGCGCCTTCTTGTGCGCCCAAAGGCCGGCAGGTCAACGCTGCTCCTTGCCGTGCTCGCGCCGAAGCGTGGTCACGGAGCGAAGCTGAGCAGGGCGCCGTCTGGTGCGAAGGCAAGGAGCTCGCGGCCCGTCCAAACAGGCGTGGTGTCGTCTTGCAGCGGCCCGGGCGCGCTGGGCAGGGTGCTCCATGCCACTCCCCGGCGTCGCCCCGGCAGAGGCCGCCGACGGGCCGGAACGCCCGTGACTCCCCGGCCCGGCCGATCCGCAGCCCAGGGCGAGCAGCGCCACGCAAACGCCCGCCGCCGCGCCCCGGCGGGCCAGTCCGGCCAGACCCGGCGTAAGGCCATCCGCGGGCGGCATCATGCTCATTGGACGCCGCCCGCGCCGCCGCGGTTGCGACCACACACGACACTGCAGACGAACCAGGCGCGCCGTGCCAGGACCCGCGGCTATTCACTTCATGGCCGCCGGGTCAGCGGGTTGCGCATGCGGGAGATGGCCGCATCACCTCGCGCTGGCCGGCCAATGCAGGCTGCCTGGACCACCCAGCTCCCGCCCGACCCGGGCCAGCTCCCCCTACCCCTTTCCGTCCCGCTCCCGGATCTCGAACACCATCTTCACCGCGCGCTCGCGCAGCTCCTTCCTCCGGATACTTCCGCTGTGCCGCCATGACCCTGCATCCTCCCAGGAATCAGAGCCTCCAAGATTCCCGGGGCGGTCCACCCGGACGGGCTTGACCCTCACCATGCAGAGCCCGAGCAGGAGGACCGGCAGGACGACGCCGATGCATGCGATCCATAGAGCCAGCACGACAGCACACTCCTATCTATGGGCCGCTGCATCCTCCTCGTGCGTCCACGCGGTTCGGTGCATCGGCCTGGCTCGTACTTGTCGGCGTCGGTGCGGATCAGCTCAAGTCCATCGCGCTGATGCACACGGTAACAAGCTCCAGGTCTTCTAGCGAACACCACGACCGGTTTCGTCCCAAGCGCGCGGCACGACGCGAGCAACGACTCGGTGGTACGCAGGTTCGCCCTCATGCCGAGGTCGAAGTCGGCTTCGCATTCCGCGCTGACCGCCGCGGCAAGATGAAGGATCACGTCGGCCCCGGCGAGCATGTCACGCCCGGGGCGGGTGGTATCCAGCAGGTCGCCGAGGTCGCCACGGATCGCAGCCACTCGTCCATCCGCGGCGAGATCCGGAGCAACCGGCGCACGGTCAACGAGCGTCACCCGGGATAGCGGGCGTGCCGCACTGCCTGCCACCTCGAGCGAGCCCGTGGCAAGCAGTTCCCGTGCGAGGCGTGAGCCTAGAAAGCCGGCGCCACCGGTGACCATAACGTTCGCCACGGCGTCTCCCGTCTCCCAGCCGGCATAGATGTCAGCCGGCACAGATGTCAGCCGGCATGGCAGTCGACCGGCATGGCATGTCGACCGGCATGGCATCCCGGCCGGCGTGGCATATCGACCGGCATGGCATGCCGGCCCGCGTGGCATATCGACCGGCATGGCATCTCAGCCGGTATGGGACGTCAGCTGGTATGGGACGTCGAATACGGTGATTTTACGTGTGCGACAGCTCATGGCCGATCCGAGGGGAAAGCTCGAGGGGAAAGCTCGAGGGGAATTCGAGGGGAAAGGGTTAGGTTGGTGCGCGACAGCCTGCCGGCCGCGTCCGAGGTGTTCGGCGGGCTACCTGAAGCCCTCCCGGACGACGATGTGCTCCGGGAGTCGATTCGCGCGATGCGGGTGGCTGACGGCTTGCTCCTTGGCGTGCTCGATGACGACCCGACCGGGTCGCAGGCGGTACACAACGTCGAGGTCGTGACCGTCCTGGAGGAGAACGCCTACGAGGCCGCGCTCGGCGGCGTGGCCGCGACCTGTTTCGTCCTGACCAACACGCGAAGCCTCGACGAGCCGGCCGCGGTCGAGCTGAATATGCTCGCAGCGCGCGGCCTGATCAGCGTTGCTGAACGGCGCGATGCCCGGATCCAACTCATCAGCCGCAGCGACTCGACGTTGCGCGGCCATATGATGGCGGAGGTGGCGGCGCTGCAGGCTGTTCGCCGTGAGGCGCTCGGCAGCGGGTTCGACGGGGTGCTGCTCGTCCCCGCCTTTCTCGAGGCCGGACGGCTGACCGCTGCCGACATCCACTGGGCTCGCATCGGCGCCCGCCTGGTAGCTGTGGGTGAGACCGAGTTCGCCCGGGATTCCACGTTCGGCTACCGCGCCTCGGACCTGCGGGACTTCGTCACGGAAAAGAGCGGCGGCGTGATCGGGCGAGACGACGTCCGCAGCATCGGCCTCGCGGATATCCGGCTGGGCGGGCCGTCCCGGGTGCGTGAGCTGCTTGCCGACGTGCGGGACGAGACGTGGGTCGTCGTCAACGCCGCCGAATACTCCGACCTGGAGACGGTGGCCTGCGGCGTGCTCCTGGCCGAGCGCGCGGGTCAGTCGTTCTTGTTTCGCACCGGGCCGTCGTTCGTGCGCGCCCTGAGCGGTCTCGGGCCCAGGGCGCCGCTTCGTGGTGAAGAGATCTGGCCGTCCGGTGGCCGCGGCCGGCACGGCGGGCACGGCTTGATCGTTGTCGGATCCCACGTCAGCCACACGAGCCGGCAGGTTGCCGCGCTTCGGGCGCGTGGTCGCACCTTCGACATCGAACTCGACGTCCCTTCCATCGTGAGCGGCGCGGACAACGTGGTGGCCGCTACGGCGCAGCAGGTTTCCGACGCGCTGAGCCGATCGGACGTCCTGCTCTATACCAGCCGCGCCGTCGCTGCAGGCAGCGACGGGGTAGACAACCTCGCAATCGCGCGCACAGTGTCCGCTGCCCTGTCCGGCACGGTCCGCGGTGCGCGGGCCGCGCAGCCCGCCTGGGTCATCGCCAAGGGCGGGATCACCTCGCACGATGTTGCGCTGCACGGGCTGGGTATCCGGCGCGCGGAGGTGGCCGGGCAGTTGTTTCCCGGGGTGATCTCGGTGTTGCACCCGATCGATGCCGCGCCCGAGGCGATCGGCGTGCCCTACGTCGTGTTCGCCGGCAACGTCGGCGACGAGGGAACGCTGAGACAGGTCGTGGCGATCCTCAACGGCGAACAGGATGACTCCTGACGCGAGCCAGCCCGGACTTCCGAAGATCATGAGCACGCGATCGCGGGAAAGTGGCTGTTGACCTGGGCGAATGGCAGGCAGGCGTGATCGGGGCGTGTTACTACAGGCTGCTGCGGGCGGGGGTCAGTCCGCGGGCGGGGTGAAATCGAAGAACTTCGGCGGTTCATGCAGGTTAAGAGCACGCAGGATGGTCTGCTGGCCTGGGGTGGCCGCGGAGCGCTGGGCGACGCGGCCGTCGGCGGTGGCGAGGGTGACCAGGTGCATGCGGTCGAGTTCGTGGCGCAGGTTGCGCCAGGTGTCGCCGGTGGCGTTCTCGGCGACACGGGCGAGCAGCAGCGCCAGCCAGCACAGCTGGACGTGGGCGCGGATGCGGTCTTCGCGATAGTGGAACACCGGCCGCAGCGCCAGCGCGCCCTTCATGTCGCGCCAGCCGCGCTCGACCGCGATCAGCTGCTTGTAAGCGGCGGCGAGGTCGTCGGGGGTGAGGGTGAGGTCGGAGGTGCGCAGCAGCCACTTGCCGTCAAGGTGGGCTTCGCGCTTGATCGCGGCGTGGCCGGTCCGCAACAGCCCGTTCTTGGTGCGCCGCAGGTAGCGGCGCAGTCCCGGCTTGGCCTTGAGCTGCCCGGCGAGCTCGTCGCGCTTGCCCGCGGTCCAGGCGTCCGAGCCGCCGATGAGCCCTTCGAGGTGGGCGATCAGCCGGTGGCGGACGGCCTTGTCCCGTTCGGCGGCCTCGGGGTTGTGGCAGATCACGAACCGCTCGGCCCGGGCCCCCTGCTCCCGCGGAGGAACCCACACCTCCTTGACTCGCAGGTTCCCGGCCACGGTGTGGTAGCGGCCCTGGCGGGCCAGCGCGGCGGCGGCCGCGGCGTTGGTGTGCCGGAGCTTCTCGGCGTGGATGTAGTGCCCGCCGCCCCGGGTCAGGTAGGCCCGGTTGGCGGCGGAGGCGAACCCGCGGTCGGCGACCCAGACCAGGCGTCGCAGGTTCGCACCGTCCAGGCCGTCCTTGACGGTGCGGATGATCTCCTGGTCGGATGTGTCGCCGGGGAAGGTCCAGCAGCGCACCGGGATCCCGTCGCGGGTGACCGCCATCGCGATGACCACCTGCGGCAGATCGGCCCGGTGGTCCTTGGAGTGCCCGAACGTGCGGGCCCCAGATTCGGCGGGCTTGCTGATTCCGTCTTCGGCGGGCTCGCCGGCCAGCCCGGCGAGCTCGCAGGCGACCTCGCACTCCCA
>DATIYI010000037.1:0-13161 GCA_035517695.1 Streptosporangiaceae bacterium | reverse complement strand
GGCCACCGTGGACGACAGGAATTCCCTCAGCTCGGCCGGTCCCACCGACGCGCCCTCGTGCAGCACGACGGCCGCGAACGGGCGCTCGCCCCACCTGTCGTCTGGCACGCCGACGACAGCCGCCTCGACCACAGCCGGATGGGCCATCAGCGCGTTCTCAAGCTCGACAGACGAGATCCATTCACCGCCCGACTTGATCACATCCTTGGCCCGGTCGGTGAGCCTGATATAGCCGTGCCGGTCGATGGTGCCGACATCACCGGTCCGCAACCACCCATCGTCGAACTTACCCGGATCCTCGCCGCCGTAGTAGGAACCGGCCACCCACGGGCCGCGCACCTCGATCTCGCCGACAGCCGAGCCATCGTTCTGGAGCACTTTCCCGCCGTCGCCGACCAGGCGACCCTCAACCAGGGCGAGCAACCTGCCCTGGGAGTCGCGGTACCGCCACGCCTCCGCTCCGGTGATTCCGCGGGGCGGATGCGCCACGCTTCCTACCGGCGAGATTTCCGTCATCCCCCAGGCATGCACGACCCGCACCCCGAACTCGGTGTCGAACGCCTCTATGAGGGCATGCGGCACGGCTGACCCGCCGCATGGCACCATCCGCAGCGACGACAGGTCCCCGCCGTTGGCCCGCATGTACCGCAGCAGTTCGTTGAACACCGTCGGGACCCCACCGGCCAGCGTGACCCGTTCGCTGGCGATCAGCCGGGCCAGCGGCTCAGGCTGCAGGAACCGGTCCGGCATGATCAGGTCCGCGCCCGCCATGACGGCCGCATAGGCCAGGCCCCACGCGTTGGCGTGGAACATCGGCACTACCGGCAGCACCCGGTCCTCGGCCGACACGCCGAAGGCGTTCCCCGTGCATATGGCCATCGCGTGCAGGTAAACCGACCGGTGGCTGTACACCACGCCCTTCGGATTACCCGTCGTGCCGCTGGTGTAGCACATCGCCGCCGCGTCCCGCTCATCCAGATCGGGCCAGCCGAACGACTCGGGTTCCGCCGCCAGCAGGTCCTCGTACACGTGCACAGGGCGGCCCGCTCCGGCGAGTTGCTCCGCCGCCGCCGCAGCCGTCGTGCTTGATGGATCGGTCACGATCACATGCCGGACCGTCCGCATCGCCGGCAGCACCGCGGCGAGCGCAGGCGCCTGCGACGCGTCGGCGATGATCACATCGTCGGCGCCGTGGTTGGCGATGAAGGCCAGCTGATCCGCCGCGAGCCGGATGTTCAGCGTGTGCAGCACGGCGCCCATCGACGGCACGGCGAGGTATGCCTCCAGGTGCTCCCCGTTGTTCCACATGAACGTCGCGACACGCTGGTCACCATCTACGCCCAGCCGGCGCAGCGCATTGGCGAGCTGCGCCGCCCGGCGCCCGGTCTCCCCGTACGACCGGCTGCGCGAGCTCTCCGCCGTACACGTCACTATCGAGGAGTCGGCGAAATTTGTCGTCCCGTACCGCATGATCGCAGCAACGGTCAGCGGATAATCCATCATCGTGCTGCGCACCGCACACCTCCGGGCAGAAAGTTCACAAACGGGTCTTCCGGGGCAGGATCTCACGCGGCGGACGAGAACGTCACTCCGCGAGCACGTGAATCTGCTCGTCGCCGCCCCCAGGAGTGGCCGCGCACCCGCCTTTGCCATCGCCCGCACCCGCCACGTAGTAGCCGAAGTCGCCCAGCAACTGGCTATCGATCCGCAGCTTGGCGACCGCGCGCGAAATCGTGCTCTTGACCGTGCCCACGCTCACGCCGAGCACGTCGGCGATCTCCGCCTCGCTCATGTCCTCATAGAAGCGCAGCGCTATGGCCGCACGCATCCTTGGTGGCAGCCGCGCGAGCGCCCGCCACAGCGCGTCGTGCATGTCGCTGTTGCCGGCGTGATCGTCCACCGCCTGCTCGGGGATGTTTTCGGTCGGGTACTCCTCCAGCCGGCGCTGCCGCCACCAGGAGATATGCGTGTTGACCATCGCGCGCCGCACGTAGCCGTCAACGGCGCGCCGATCCTGAATACGGTTCCACGCCTGATATGTCTTGGCCAGGGCGACCTGGACCAGGTCCTCGGCGTCAGCCCGGTGACCCGTTAGCAGGTACGCCATCCGAAGCAGCATGGCGCTTCTGGCGGCAACGTAATCACGGAACTCCGCGTAATCACCGGCTGCCAGCCGACCCGTATGACCACCGCGCACCTCCGGCGCGAGACCCCCGCGCGCATCCGGCACGACGTGATCGCCCCCGACGCTCACACTCCTAACCGTACCCAGCAGCGGACGGCCGATCAGCCAGGCACCCTGTCGTTGTGGCGCCAGGGAGGTCCGCGGCGACCCGGCACAGGCTGCCAATTGCGGCCCGGCAGGGGCCAACCGTAAAGGTTGGACATATATGACCTGGCCAGGGAAAACTTGCAGAACCACTTGACGCGGGGGACAGATGATACGCATGGTCATCACGCGGGTTCACACCGTCGCGTGGAGGGGCCGATGGCGTATGAGCGGCGCGATGTCGCGCGTCGGCGGATGCTGCTCAAGAAGGCGATCTTCAGCAGCACCGGAGGCACCGGCCCCGAGACCCCGCGCGCGCCCGGTCACGTGGTGACCGGCACGGTGCTTGACGCCAGCCCGCACATACTCGTGATCGCCAACGAGGCTGGCGCGGAGGAGCGCTTTGCCCTGAAGGAGACCACGTCGGCATGGCGCGGCGCGGCGGTGCCGCCCGCGTCGCTCAGCCCCGGCTGCCGCATCGTGTTACGGCGCCATGGCCAGCGACGCGTCGCGGAGCGGATCTGGGCCGATATCGGGCGCGTAACCGGCACCATCGTCGAACGGACAGGGAACATGCTGCTCGTCGATCAGGGCCACACGCGTGGCCGCGGCCTGCTCGTTTTCTCCGACCGATCCTCCGCGCGAATTCTGGTCCGCTTCCCCAAACTCGAGCCCGGGTATCTGATCGACGTGATCGGAGTCCGCCGCGGCGGGGCCGTCGAAGGGCTCGTCCCCGCCACCTCCCAGCCGCCGTACCACAGCGACCACGTGCCGCGCGCGGCACTGGTCAGGGGCCATGTCCCCGACACGATCAGCGGTAGCGCGAGCTGGCACGAACCCATCGATGATCCGCCCGGCTTGGCGGGAGCCGCCTATCCGGCCCTCGACCCATCGTCTGGATGCGAAGCCGACGCCGGACCCTGTGATAGTGCCGTGAGCTGTGCGCGGCTTCCCTACCTGTCCATCGGCAGCACACTGGTGGTGCGCAACGACTGCTCAGGTGCGTCAGGGGGCGTCCAGGTGACCGCGTGCGGTTCTGCCGCGAGCCGCTTCTGCGATCGATGTTTGACGTGCGGCATGTCACCGCGCGGCCGGATCGTCGAGCTCACGATGGCCAGCTTCGTCGAACTCGGCGGCGACTTGCACGAAGGCTGCTTTAAGACGACCATCAGAATCGGTGGATGAGGATGCTTGCCGCATTCCGCGAGGTGCAGATCCCACTGCTTGCCGTGTTGCTGATGCTCGCTTGCGCCGGCAAGGCGGTCCGCGCGGCACGAACACGGTCGATCGACCAGGGCATTGGGCCGACCACCATGTTCCCGCTGAACTTGCGGCGGCCGGCGGCGATGGTCATGTGCGCACTCGAATTAGGGCTTGGTGTCATGCTGGCCGCCACCGCGAGCCGCGTCGCAGCGTGGCCGACCGCCGCAACCGTGGTGCGGCTGGGCGTGGTTCTGCTCTTCGTCACGGCGACCGCCGCCTTGATCGAATTGCGGGCCCACCGCCCCGACGCCGGTTGCGGCTGTTTCGGCGACCTGAGCGGCACCCCAGTGAGCCTGCGTACGATCGCCCGCTCCGCCATTTTCTGCGCTGCGGCGGCCGCCACGGTTGGCGTGCCGCCGATCCGGCTGACCGCCGGCGCCATCATCCCCGGCGCGGCGCATGGCACGCTCGAAGCCCGCCTCCTTGTCGTGCTCGTCGCCACCGAGGTTGCGTTGCTCGGCGCGCTGTCTCCCGAGCTTGGCGAGGCGCTCGTGCGGCTCGGTTACCGTGAGCCATGCGAGCGCCGCATGTTCTCCCGGCGACGTACGCTTGCCGCGCTGCGCTCGACCCGGGTGTGGCGCCGTCACGCCGCCCTGCTGACCAGTACCGAGCCGACCGACATGTGGCGCGATCTCTGCTGGCGGTATGCCGCGTACTCAGGTCAGGTCGCCGGCCGTGAGGCCGCCATCGTGTTCGCCGTCTACGCACGGCGGTGGAGCCCGCCTGTCCGCGCCGCTGTCGTCGATGCGATGACCGGCGAGTTGCTCGCCCGCACCGGCCGGCGGGGCGAGCCGAAGGCGCGGCGGCCTGCGATGTACCTCGGCCATGACGACGTCCCTGTTACCACGTCGCGCGGCGACAAGGGCGACTTCGCCCGGACGACCCACTAGCTATTTCTAGCCTTCTCTAGCATCAGGATTAGACAAGCGAAGACATCGCCAGAGAAGACGTCACCAGACGTCGAGCGGCCGTAGTCAGGTCGGCTGGGCACGCAGAAACTGGCCGAAATGCGGCACCGTGAACGCGATGAGCCCACGCTCTGAGCTGTAGATGAGACCCTTCTTGATCAGACCGTCACGCGCCGGGGACAGGCTCGATGGCTTGCGCCCGAGTTCGTCGGCGACGTCCGCCGTCGAAGCCGGCTCGTCACCCAGCGCAGCCATTGCCCGCATGTACTCGCGTTCTGCCGGTGTGGCGCGCTCGTACCTGCTGCCGAAGAAGCCGACGGCAAGCTCGCCCTCCGCCTCAGGCGCGGCCACCCGCACGTCGTCGGCCGAGATCGGGCTGGCGGTGGCGACGTCCCAGGTGACCTTGCCGTATGCCTGAACGAAGTACGGATATCCGTCAGCGGCAAGGTAGAGCGCGTCGAGCGCGTTCGGCTTGAACTCCACGCCCTCTCTTTCCGCCGGCGCGATCAGCGCCAGGTCGGCGGCCTCGCGGTCGAGCCGATCGATGCGGACATAGCGGAACAACCGCTCGGAGTAACTCTTGCTCGCCGACAACACGGAAGGCAGGTGCGGCAGGCCGGCGCCTACAACGATGAGCGGCCCGCCGGTCTGCGACAGCTCATGACACGCGGCGCACAGGGCGGACACGTCGGTCGTTGGCACGTCCTGCATCTCGTCAACGAACAACGCTATGCCGACTCCGAGATCGGTGGCGATGGATGCCGCGTCGGCGAGCAACTCCGTCAGATCGATCTCCAAATCGCCGGAATCGGCGCGGCCGCGGACCGCAAGCGCATCGATGCCCAGCGAAAGTGCCGCGCCCTTGACCCCCTTCTGATCGCGGGCGGCAAAGGCCTTGAGCACGCCGAGAAAATACTCGATGCGATCAGGCGCCCGGTGCCGCGGGGCAAGTTCGCGGACCGCCATATGCAACGCTCCTGCTACCGGTCGCCTGATCGACTGATCCGGCCGGGCCTCAATCTTGCCGGTGCCCCACAGCCGCCCGATGGCCATCGACCTGAACGTGTTGAGAAGCACCGTCTTCCCGACGCCGCGCAACCCCGTCAGCACCATGCTGCGCTCGGGGCGGCCACGGGCGACTCGCTCGAGCACTACCTCGAACTGGCCGATCTCTCGATCGCGGCCGGCCAGCTCAGGAGGGCGCTGCCCAGCACCTGGGGCATAGGGATTGCGTACCGGGTCCACATCATTGGACTCTATGGCCGGATCTAGCGCCGGTCCTAGATTTGCGTAGAAGCCGCTAGGGCGTGTCGCGCTGCCCGGGCACGCCCCGCGGCGCCCGGGGGCGCCCCGCGTTGCCCGGGCACGCCCCCGCGGCGCCCGGGCAACGCCCGGCAGGTCCAGTTGCGGGCGGGCCGGGTTCACGGGCCCGCCCGCAACTCCCCCGCGGGCTTAATGGAGCAGATCGAGTTGGTTCGTCGCGTCGTCGACGAAGTAGACGCCGCCGCCTTGCGGCGCGACGGCGAGCCCGAACAGCGCACCAGCGCCCGGCGGGCTGCCGGAGCTGTCGAGCGCCTTGGTGGCGACCTGCGTTCCGGCCGGTGTGGTCTCCACGATGTTCCCGTCGCCGGAGTTCACCGTGAGCACGTCACCACCCGGCGCGATGGCAAGACCGAGCGGGCCGTTCAGTGCGCCACCGTTGCTGACGGTCAAGCCCGTTCCGGCTGAACCTTGCCTGAATACGGCTTGCGGTATCGCCGTAATCCTGCTATTCACGGTGTCGGCGACGTACACTGTGCCATTCAGCCCGAGCCCGGCTCCCGTCGGGCCGATCACGAGCGCGGCAGGATCGGTCTTTTCCGCGAAGCCGGAGCCGATCGTCGTGATCGCACGAAGCCGTGGCGTCCCGTGCCCCGGAATCGTGACGAGAAGCCTCAGCACGGTGCCGCGGTTGACCACCTTGCCGCCCGCCGCGACCGTTCCATTGAGCACAGTGGTCACAAACAGGTCCGCTGACCGGCCGAAGTCAAGCGCGGTCATGTCCCACGGGCCATTGATGCCATGGCCGGAGAACGTCTCCCGCACTCTGCCGTAGCTGTCGAGAACCAGCAGGCAGCCCGCGCGGGCGGTGGCCGATGTCCCGTCCGTGGTCGGCAGGCTGCCCACGATGACCCAGCCACTGCTCAGCACGCTGAGCGCGGTGGTGAGGCCGATGCCACCCGGGCAGGATCCCGGTAGCCCCGCAGCGTTGATCTTGGCGAACAGGGTCACCTTGCCCCGGGGTGTGGCCTCGACGATCGTCGTCCCGGTGCCCTGCCGGTTCTTGCTGTTGTTGAAGTTACTGACAAGCACGTCGCCCCGGTGCAGGCTGCCCGTGCTCCGCTGTACCACCGCGACCCCGTACGGGTTCACGTCGCCGTTCTTGGGCACCGTGGATGCGATCGTGGAGATGGCGTGAAAGCGCCCAATGAACGGGCGGAGGGACGCTTGCCGCGCCCCCGCACCCGGCGCGCCCGCGACGAGCGCGCCCGCCGCGATCGCCGCCACCGCGGACACCGCCGCGGACACCGCCGCGGTGGCCCGATTGATTTTTCCCATGCCCGCGCTCCCCTTCCCTGGTCCTGCTCGTGTGCTGGCAGCACATCGCCGCAAGCGACGCGATCGCCGGCCACAGCCCCTACACGAACCGCCCGCGCCAACAGGTTCAGGCCCTGGTCCACTTAAATGACGGAATTCTTACCGCGGCTGGCTGCGAGCCATGCGCCGCACCGGACCCGCACTCGCACACTCGCGGCGAGAGGGACAAGAATTGCCCGCAAAGCCTGGCTGGGCTAAAATTCATCGAGCGTTGAGTTTTGGTTGGAGCGGCGCATTCACGGCGCCCCGCGCTTGCCAACCGCGCGAGCAGGAAGGCTGAGCCATGTGGGCCATGATCGTCAAAGAGTTCCGCCAGCTGAGACGTGACAGGCGCACGCTGGCGATGATGATCTTCCTGCCGATCCTGCTGCTGATCATCTTCGGTTATGCGGCCAGCTTCGACGTCAAGACGATCCCCACCACAGTTGTCGGGCCGCAGGCCCGGCTGGTCGCGGCCGAGCTACCCTCGAAGTTTCATCCGGTGCGCGTCGCACCAGGCGATGGCCGCGGCGACGCCGTCGCGGCCCTGCGTGACGGGGACGCCGCGGTCGCGATCGTCACCGGCACGGGCGGCGCGACGGTGCTAATTGACGGCGCACAGCTGTTCACGGCGAACGCCGCCAAGGCCGAGCTCGCCGCCCTGGCAGCGCGGTCGGCGCAGTCATCCACCAGCGCCCCGGGGCCTGCGGCCACCGGCGCCGCCAGGCCGTCCGCCGCGCGAGGCGCGGAGCCAGGCATCGCAGCCATCCCTGCCGCCGCGTTTGCGCAGCGGGTCGAAGTGCTCTTCAACCCTGCACTGAAGACATCGGACATCATGGTGCCCGGGCTTGCGGGCCTGATCCTGCTGTTCGTCGGCATGGTCATCACCAGCCTCGGCGTCGTCCGCGAGCGACAGGCGGGCACCCTGGAGCAACTCGCGGTCATGCCATTGCGCCCGCGCGACGTCTTCCTCGGCAAGATCGCGCCCTACTTCCTCGTGGCCGCGTTGGACCTCGCGATCGTCGTCGCGCTTGGCGTGGCGCTCTTCGCTGTCCCCTTCCGCGGCTCGGTTCTTGTCTTCGGGCTCGGCGCGCTGCTATTCCTTTTCGTGACGCTGGGCATGGGCGTCCTCATCTCCAGCGTGTCGCAGACACAGGGCCAGGCGATCCAGCTTGCGATCATGGTGATGCTGCCGCAGATCATGCTGTCCGGATTGATCTTCCCGTTGTCCTCGATGGCCGCCGGCGTACGCTGGCTCGGCTACGTCCTGCCCCTCACCTACTTCACCCAGATCGCCCGCGGAGTCATGCTGCGCGGTGCGCCGATCGGGGCACTTTGGCACTCGTTCGCCTACCTGGCGCTGATCGGCGTGGTCGTCACGGCGCTTGCGACACTGCGCTTCCGGCGGTTCCTCGCACCCGCACCGCGGCGCGGGCAGCAGCGCCAGCAAGCCGGTACGGCCGCGACTGCCGGAGCATCCCGATGACCCTCCAGGCCGGCCACACGCAGGAATCCGCGTGGGGAGTGCGCGCGGTCACTGTGATCTACGGGGAGCGTGTCGCGCTGCGCGACGTTACGCTCGACGTGCCGCAGGGGCAGGTGACCGGGGTGGTCGGCGGGGACGGCGCGGGTAAGACGACGCTGCTCCGCATCCTGGCCGGGGCGGCGGCCCCGGACAGCGGAGAGGTCCGCCGTCCCGCCGCTGAGCGGACAGGTTACCTGACCGCGACTTCAGGCACGTACCCTGACCTGTCGGTCCAGGAGAACCTGGAGTTCGCCGCCGCTGGCTACGGCGTGCCCGCGAAGCAGGCGCGGGCACGGACCCAGGAGTATCTCGAGCGCACCGGCCTCGCTGCCGCGCAGCGCCGCCTGGTGGGAAACCTTTCCGGCGGGATGCGGCAAAAGCTCGGCGTGATCCGCGCGATGCTGCACAAACCCGACTTGCTCGTCCTCGACGAGCCGACCACAGGGGTGGATCCGGTGAGCCGAGCCGACCTGTGGTGGCTGATCGCACGCGCGGCGGCTGGCGGCGCAGCGGTCGTCCTTACCACGACCTATCTGGACGAGGCCGAACGCGCCGCCTCGGTGCTGGTGCTCGACGACGGCGAGCAACTCACGCAGGGCACCCCGGACGAGATCGTCGCGGGTGTTAAGGGAACGATCAGAATCTCTCCAGAACGGCCGCGCGGTGAGGTTGCCAGGCGTGCCTGGCGGCGCGGTGGAACGTGGCGGGTGTGGAGCCCACCTGGCGCGCTCCCGGGCGGCGCGCTCCCGGGCGGCAGCGGCGTGGACGGAACGCGGAGCGCGCAGGCGAGGCCCGATCTGCAGGACGCGGTGATTGTCGCCGCGCTGGCGCGCGAACTCACGTCAGGGGCCGCCTCATGACCGAGTTGCTCGCGCAGAGCATGAGTGCGACCCGCGTTTTCGGCCACCTCGCCGTGGTCCGCGACGTTGATCTGCAAGTGGCACCCCGCGAGGTAGTTGGCCTGCTCGGCGCCAACGGCGCGGGTAAGACAACGCTGATCAGGATGCTGCTCGGCCTGCTGCCGCCAACCCAAGGCGAGGTCAGCCTCTTCGGGCAGCCGCCGTCCATCGACACCCGCCGCAGGCTCGGTTACGTGCCGCAGGGCCTCGGCCTGTACGAGGATCTGACGCCCGCGGAGAACATGGCCTTCGCCCATGCCGCGTTCGGCGGTGATGCTCTTGCCGGGTTGCCAGCAGGACTTGAGCCGCTGCGAAAGGTTCCCGTCGGGCGGCTTCCCCTCGGCGTCCAGCGGCGGCTCGCCTTCGCGCAGGCCCTCGCCCACCGGCCCGATCTGCTGGTCCTTGACGAGCCCACATCTGGTGTCGATCCGCTCGCCAGTGCCCGGCTATGGGAGACGATCCGCGACGCCGCGGACGCAGACGCGGGCGTGCTCGTCACAACCCACCACATGGACGAGGCGGCCGAATGCGACCGCCTGATCGTAATGGCGGACGGCCGGGTCGTGGCGGAGGGGAAGGTGGCGACCATCGTCGGCTTCGCGCGCGTGACGGTCGTGGAGACACCTGACTGGGCCGGCGCGTTCGAGACCATCGAGCGTGCGGGAAAGGTGGCCGGCCTGGTCGGCCGCACCCTACGCGTTCCCGGTACCACGCCCGAGCAGGTGCTGGAGTTGCTCGCCCCGATGCCTGCGAAGGCCTACTCGATGCCCGCCACACTGGAGGAAAGATTCCTCGAGCTCACGCAACCAGCCGCGCGGGCCGTGCGCGCGCCCTGAATGGCGGCGCCGGCGACGTACGGTATATCCGCGTGATCCGGCCCCGGGGGTGAAGGCACCGCACCGCACCGCGTGTCGGCGCTCGCGCGGCCTCGCTCAGATCACATCAGCTCTCCCACGTCGGGCAGAATTATCCATATTGGCAATTTTAACCCCGATCAGATAGTGAAGATTTTCCGGAACTGGCGAATTACTTCGCGAGACTAAATTCTGCCCTTGCCAAACTGCCGTGTATATGCGATACAATTCTCGTGCTTAGCCAGGGTAATTGTGGCACTGCGCGCGGGGGATCAGAAATGCGACAATATCGCGGCAAAGTATCGGCCGCATTGTGGAAACACCGTCAAGGAACAGCCAAGGCGCTGCTAACGGCACTCGCGCTGCTCCCACTGGCCGCCTGGACCGGGCACGGAACGCCTCCGGGCGCTGCGCACCGCAGACCCGCGGGCGTGACCGGCGCCATCGTGTCCGCCGTTGGTGATACGTGCCTCAGCGTGCAGCCGAACTACCCGGCTCCTGGCATCACCGCGAGCGTCATTACTGGCGAGGGTGGATGCCCCGACTCCAGCGCACAGACCTGGGTGTTGCCTGGTGACAATACAATCCGCCGAGACGGCAAATGCCTGGCGACCGTGGCGAAAACCAATGGAAGCGGGATTGTCTTGGCAACGTGCGACGGATCGCGCCGTCAGTTCTGGGAGGTCGACGGCGTCGTCGAAGCCGCAGGACTCGAGATCATCAACCCGTGGTCAGGGAAATGCGTGACGGACCCGGGCGCCTCGACGGTCGGCCTTACCCAGGTGCGGGTCGACACCTGTAACAGGTCGCCAGCCCAGACCTGGTACCTGCCGCCAAGAGTGCCGCATTGACGATCCGCCCGGGCCGGTCCAGGCCGGTCACGGGCGGACCTCCCGCGTTCCACCAGCCCCCCACACCACCGCATCGTCAATGACGGAGTACCTGTTCGCGGCATGAGCGCGGTGGCGGATCACAGCTTGTCCGGATCAGACTCCGAATGGGGGCAATGCAGTGCACGTTAAAGGACCTGGCGGTACCCGCGTCCCATGGCGCGGTGCGATGATGATCAGTTCCTCGGCCGTGGCCGTCGCAATAGGAGTGCTGGCCTCAGTGGTTCCCGTACACGCGGAAACGAGCCCGTCCGCGACAGCCGCAAGCGCCGTCGTGGTCCTGCCACCACACCACAGCAACCACAGTCATCACAATCGCTACAGTCACCACGGCCGGCTGGAGCGCGACCCGCGCGCTGGTGATCCACGCGCTGGTGATCCACGCGCTGATGATCCACGCGCCGCGTGCGCCCGCCCGACCAAGCGTGGCCAGATGGCGTGCTTCGCGCTAGTGCGCACCCTCGCGGGGCCACGGCGGGGCGCCGTGACCCGGCAGACGCCGTCCGGATTCGGCCCCACCACGCTGCAACACGCCTACAACCTGAAGGCCAGCCGCGGCTCCGGGCGGACGGTGGCGATCGTAGACGCTAACGACGACCCGAACGCGGAGTCCGATCTCGCCGCCTATCGCAGTTACTACCGCCTGTCGGCATGCACCACCGCGAACGGCTGCTTCAGGAAGGTTGACGAGAACGGCGGCACAAGCTATCCGAAGGCCGACTCCGGCTGGGCCGCCGAGATCTCCCTCGACCTGGACATGGTCTCCGCGATCTGTCCAAACTGCCACATCCTGCTCGTCGAGGCGTCCTCGTCCCAAATCAGCGACCTGGGCGCGGCGGTGAACAGGGCGGTCAGCCTCGGCGCAAGGTTTGTTTCCAATAGTTACGGCGGGGACGAGTCCTCCAGCGACTCCAGCTACGACAGCCAGTACTTCAACCACCCGGGCGTGGCCATCACCGTGTCAGCGGGAGACAACGGCTACGGCGTTTCCTACCCCGCCGCGTCCCGGTACGTGACCTCGGTCGGCGGCACCTCACTGACATCGAGCAGCAACTCACGCGGCTGGACCGAAACTGTCTGGGGCGGTGGTTCTGAGGGAGGTACCGGATCCGGCTGCTCCGCCGACGACGCCAAACCCAGCTGGCAGCAGGACCCCGGCTGCGCCAAGCGCACTGTCGCCGACGTCTCGGCGGTCGCCGACCCGGACACCGGTGTCGCGGTCTACGACACCTACCAATCGAACGGTTGGGCGGTGTACGGGGGGACATCAGTCGCCTCACCCATCATCGCCGCCGTCTACGCGCTCGCTGGCACGCCGGCCTGGGGAAGCTACCCAGCCAGCTACCCGTACGCCCACACCTCGGCGCTGAACGACGTGACCTCGGGTAAGAACGGGTCCTGCAGCCCGTCATACCTGTGCACTGCTGGACCCGGGTTCGACGGCCCGACCGGCCTCGGCACGCCGAACGGATACACCGCGTTCGCCGCGCCCTGACCGGTGCCATAACGGCTGCCGTAAAACCCGCGGCAGCCGTTATGGCTTATTCCCCGTCCGCCTTACCGCTGGGCGGCCCCTACCGCCGGGTTAGCCCCACGAGCCATTCATACCCAGCCCTAACGGCCGCGCTGGAAAGCTCATGTCTGCCCCCGCACCGGGCCACGGCGGGGACTTCGGGGACTACCCATGGCTCCCGTACTCGATCACCTTGTACTCGCCCTTGGCGTAGCCCTCGCGCAGGCGCCTCTTGGCGAACTTGCCGACGCTGGTCCTGGGCACCTCGGTGATGAACGACCACCGCTCGGGCAACTGCCAGCGGGCCACCGTGGACGACAGGAATTCCCTCAGCTCGGCCGGTCCCACCGACGCGCCCTCGTGCAGCACGACGGCCGCGAACGGGCGCTCGCCCCACCTGTCGTCTGGCACGCCGACGACAGCC
>DATIYI010000036.1:0-15751 GCA_035517695.1 Streptosporangiaceae bacterium | reverse complement strand
GTACCGACCGGTCGACGTCAGCCTCGGTGGTACGCCAGCTCGACACCGAGATGCGCATAAGCCGCTGGCCATGCCAGGTCGTCGAGCCCATCCAGCACTGGCCCGAGCGTTGCACAGCCTCGATGACCCGCTCCGTGGTCGCGTCGTCGTGGCCGAACCGCACCAGCACCTGGTTCAAGACGACGTCGTTGACGACCGAGATGCCGTCGACGGCGGCGAGCTGGGTAGCGAAGCGCCGGGCCAAGGCACAGCAGCGGTCGACGAGCTCGGCAATGCCGCTGCGCCCTAGCTCGCGCAGCGCGGCCCACGTCGCGAACCCCCGCGCCCGACGGGAGGACTCGAGCACGTAGTCGCCGGGCGGGCGCACGGCGGCCGGGGTGGTGCCGACGAGATATGCCGCCGTGTAGGCCATCGCCGCCGCGTGCGCGTCCCGGTGCGCGCAGAACGCGTAGCCCGAGTCGTAGGGCACGTTGAGCCACTTGTGGCCGTCGGTGCCCCACGAGTCGGCGGTCTCGATTCCGGTCACCAACAGCCGCGTCGCCGGGCTTGCCGCCGCCCACAGCCCGAACGCCCCGTCGACGTGAGCCCAGGCACCGTGCTCGTGCGCCACCGCCACTGCCCCCGCGAGGTCATCACACGCTCCGGTGTTGACGTTGCCCGACTGCAAGCAGACGATCGTCGGGCCAGTGGGCTTGCTCGCCAGCACGTCCCCGAGCGCGGCCACGTCTATGGCACCATTGCCGTCCGCGGGCACGGGCCGAAGAGAGCCGACGCCGAGGCCGAGCAGACGCAAAGAGCGGTCGATTGTCGCATGGCGCTCCTGGCTCGCCACGACCTGGACAGCTGGGCTTCCGGCAAGCCCGTCGCGCTCCACGTCCCACCCGACCTCCGCGAGTACCTGGTGGCGTGCCGCAGCCAGGCACACCGTGTTGGCCCCCTGGGCGCCGGTCACGAACCCGAACGACACGTCACCGGGAAGACCGAGAATGTCAACGAGCCAGGCGCCGGCGACCTCCTCGACGAGGGCGGACGCCGGCGACGACAGGTGGTTGTACGCCGACTGGTCCCAGCCCACGGCGAGCAGGTCGGCTGCGGTCGCGGCGTCCAGGGCGCCCCCGATGACGAAGCCGAAGTAGCGAGGACCGGTCGTCGCGACCATCGCCGGCTCTACCGCGGCCACCAGCTGGTCAACGACCTCGCCCGCCGGGGTGGGGCCATCAGGCAGCCGGCCCCCGATCGCCACCCGCACGGCGTCCGGGTCGATCTCAGGGAACACCGCAGCCTCCGATGCGGCCTCGCGGTAGGCCGCCACGTGGTCTGCGGTTCGGGCGAGCAACGCGCGCAGATCGGTCATGACCCCCATCCTTGACCACACCAAGCGGGCCCGCGAGTTCAGCTGTGCGGCGCGCCGCAGATCGACCCGGCGTCGAATCAGCGAGCGATTGCAGGCCTCCGCGGACAGCCCAGGGCCCCAAATCCGCGAATGGCATGCCTGGCTTTCGCGCGGGACACGGACCGCCTGCCCTGCTGGTTCACCGCGCCCGTTCTCCTGCCGCTACCTCGAACCTCTCCTGCAGGAGCTGTCGGGCCGGCTCGACCGCATTGTGTATCAGCAGCGCTGGCTGCCGCCAAGCACCGTAGGCAGTCCCTATTCGGTCGCAGGCCATATCTCGGATGCCTTGGCCGTCGCGGACGCGGTGGCGGCGGGGAAGTGTGGGTAATCGGCACTCGTGGGCGGGTTTCTGGCGATGGCGATCGCCGCCGCGGCGCCCTGCCGTTCTGCGTGGCGGCTGGTGCGTGACGGTCCTTCCCGTGATGGCGCAGACGTGGGTGATCTGCGCTTACCTGCTGGCGCAGGTTCGTGGGCGGATGGGTGGACGCACCGGATCAATTGGTTTGGGCTCATGGCGCCCTTTGGCCCTGGCTGGGACAAGGATCTGCGCCGGCCACCGTCTTGATCCGCTCGCCGTATTCGTGCTGCTCGCAGCGCTGGGCCAGGGCCCCCCTATATTCCGCAGCGAACTAGGCATCTGCGCCCCGCGGCCCCGGCACGTCCTGAGCCTGCACGGCACCGACGCCATCCACATCAACATCAACATCGGCAACGATCGGAGAGATCCCAAGCGCCTAGGCCGACGCGAGCTCAACCGTGACTTCGAGTACGCCCCGCTCAAGCATGCCCAACGACGTGCGCCCGGCCCCGGCGAGCAGCGCCAGCACCGCGCGGTTGTCGGCCTCAACCACCGTGCACAGCCGCGTGATCGCCGCCGGGCGTCGCTCCATCAGCGCCGAGAAGAGTGCGGTACCGGCACCGCGTCCTTGCCAGTCGTCGACGACCGTGTCGGCGAGGTCGGCGGTGGTCGGATCGTTGGGATCCTGCCAGAGATGGGCGGCCCCGACCGGCCCCTCCTCGCCCTCTGCCGGCAGCGCGATAAGCACCAGCGCAATGTGATGCACCCCGTCAACGCTGTCGACAAGCCGCCGGATCATCGAGTCATCGAGTTTACGGGGCTTTGCCAGGAACCGGTGGTGGCGCGAATCCCCCGACAGGCGGCGAAACATGTCGCGCAGCGTCTCGGCGTCCGTAGGCAGCAGCGGCCAGATCAGCGCAGGCGTGCCGTCTCGCAGGAGGAACTCCCCAGGCAGCATCTCGCCACCCGGCTGAGCCGCGGCCGCACCGCGCGGAGCCGTACTGCGCGGAACCGTAGTGCGCTCCGTCGGCTTCACAGTTGATGGCCAATGCTCATCGCCAACCTGAACACAACCCCAAGATAGGCACCGCGGGTGCCGGTGTCACGCTGAGACCGTTCCTGCCAACGGCTGTACGCCAAGGCGATCACCGGAGCGGGCTTGCCCGGGCGGCCACCGACCCGGCGGATGCCGCCCCTCATCGCTGGCGACACCCTCATCCCCGCATCTCCTCGCCGACCGTGATACGGAGACCCAAGAGTCGGCCACTGACAACTCCGGGTACAGCTCCGAGCACGAAGAGCGACGATAGGGTCGCCAGACGTTGCGGACACGCTCCAGAGAACCTGTCCACGACAGCCGGCTACCAGAAGGAAATAGACGTCATGGACGCTTCAAGATCGCTCCAGAGTATCGGCGATATGCGCCGAACGCCCACCTATAGCGCCCGGCGGATTCCCATTACAGTGACGCCGCATCCGCGAGCGCGATCACGGCGGTCATTCAGGCTATTGAGTGGAGCTGCATGTCGAGCCGAATCGCCACCGGGATCGGGTCATCGACGCTGTCGCCGTGCTCAGCCGGCCGTGCTCCGCGAGCAGGGCTCAGTGGCGCGGCCAGCCCGGGCTGCATCGTCGCTCATGCGGCGGCGGGTCAGCAGCTGCCCGTCGCGGTCCAGGGCGATGTAGTGGTGGTCTTAGGCCCAGTTGATGCTGACGGACACCTCCATGATCTTGCCCGGTTCTGATCTGTTCGCGTTGGGATGCGGCACTGTTGGAGAGCGACAGGCCGGGTCGGGCGAGGGAAGGATTCCGGTGGGTCGCAGTCGCGCCGGGCTGGGAGGGCGAACCACAGGGGGGTTTGAGTGCCCGCAGGCACCGTTGGGTTTGTGGGTGAGGCGGGCGGTCAGCGGTGATGGCCGATGCCCAACCATATTTTCCCATCTCGTGAACCGCCTTATGCGGCACGCGATGGGCCATCGTGTCCGCGCGAAACCCCCACAGAACGCGCCTCAACCGGTGCGGCAGGACCGTCGCGCAGCGACGGTCCTGGTCGAATGCCCGTACCTATTTGTCGGTGGCCGCAGGTAGCCTGGCCGGGTGCTTGAGTCGCTGCACCCGGCCGTGCGTAGCTGGTTCGAACGCCGGTTTCCTGCCGGGCCAAGCGCGCCCCAGGCAGGCGGCTGGCCGCAGATCGCGGCAGGCGTGCACACCCTGATTGCGGCGCCGACCGGGTCAGGCAAAACGCTCGCCGCGTTCCTTGTCTGCATCGACCGGATGTACCGTGCGCACGAGGCGGGCGCCGACCTGAGCGACGGCCCTCAGGTGGTATATGTCTCGCCGCTCAAGGCCCTGGCCGTCGACATTCACCAGAACCTCGAGATGCCGCTCCGCGAGATCAGTGCGATCGCAGCCGAGCTAGGGCTGAGTGCGCCCGACATCCGGGTCGCAGTCCGGACCGGCGACACGGCCGCGGCGCAGCGCGCCGCCATGCTGCGGCATCCGCCGAACTTCCTCATCACCACGCCGGAATCGCTGTACCTTCTGGTCACCGCGGATCGCGGCCGGGCGATGCTCCGCCGGACCGAAACGGTCATCGTCGACGAGATCCACGCCGTCGCGGGTAACAAGCGGGGGTCTCACCTCGCCCTCACGCTCGAGCGCCTGACCCATGTGGCGGCTGGGCCGGTCCAGCGCGTCGGCCTGTCCGCGACACAGCGTCCAATTGAGACCGTCGCCCGGCTGCTCGTTGGGGCAGGTGCGGATCGCTCGACGCCAGACGGCACGCCGTGCTGCGCGATCGTCGACGTCGGGCACCTGCGTGCGCTCGATCTCGGACTCGAACTCCCCGATGACGAGCTTGGGGCTGTCCCCTCCGCGGAACAAATGGCCGAGATACTTGATCGCATCGCGGTGCACGTGACTGAGCACAGGACAACGCTCGTGTTCGTGAACACCAGGCGGATGGCCGAGCGGGTGGCGCACCAGCTTGGCGAGCGGCTCGGGGAGGATCAGGTGGCCGCTCACCACGGCAGCCTGTCCGTCGGCAGGCGCCAGCGGGTAGAGTCAATGCTGCGCGCCGGCGATCTCAAGGCCCTGGTGGCGACGGCTTCGCTCGAGCTCGGGATCGACGTCGGGCCAGTAGAGCTTGTCTGCCAGATCGGCTCGCCGCGCAGCTTCGCGACATTCCTCCAGCGGGTGGGGCGTTCCAACCACACACGCACGGGGACACCATCGGGGCGGCTGTACCCGACGTCACGCGACGAACTCGTCGAGTGCGCGGCGCTGCTGCGCGGCGTGCGGCGCGGCCGACTAGACGCTCTCCAGGTGCCTTCCGCGCCGCTGGACATCCTGGCTCAGCAGGTGGTGGCCGAGTGCGCGGCCGAGCAGTGGTCGCAAGACGACCTGTTCGGGCTCGTCAGGGGTGCGGCGCCGTTCGCCGCATTGTCGGCAGAAGATTTCGAAGACGTGCTTGAGCTCATGTCGGAGGGGATCCACACCGGCCGCGGCCGCCGCGCCGCGTACCTGCACCGCGACCGGGTGGCCGGACGTCTGCGGGGGCGGCGGGGTGCTCGCCTGGCGGCGCTCACGTCGGGCGGTGCCATCCCGGAACTCGGCGACTACCGTGTGCTGGCCGAGCCTGACGGCACTCCCGTCGGGACGGTGAACGAGGACTGGGCGATCGAAAGCATGGCGGGCGACGTGTTCCTGCTCGGCACGACCTCCTGGCGGATCCGCAGGGTTGAGCCGGGCACGGTCCGGGTTGTCGACGCCCAGGGAGCGCCGCCGTCGGTGCCGTTCTGGCTCGGGGAGGCGCCGGGACGCACGGAGGAACTCTCCACAGAGGTGTCCGATCTACGGCGGGCGGTCGCGGCCCGGCTCAGCGCCGGTGAGCCTGGCAGCGCCGGCCGCTGGCTACGGCAGGAGTGCGGAATCGACGAGGCCGCGGCCGACACCATAGCGGCCTACCTCGGGGCAGGTCTTGCCGCCCTCGGGACGCTTCCGACCATGGACACCATCGTGCTGGAAAGATTCTTCGATGAGAGCGGCGGCATGCAGCTTGTCGGGCACGCGCCCTTCGGCGCCAGGCTGAACCGTGCCCTCGGGCTCGCGCTGCGCAAGCGGTTCTGCGTGACCTTCGACTTCGAACTGCAGGCCGCGGCCAGCGACGACGCGATCCTGCTCTCGCTCGGGCCGCAGCACAGCTTCCCGCTCGAGCGGGTGCCGAAGTTCCTCGCCTCGAAGACGGTGGAGAACGTGGTCACGCAGGCGGTCCTCACCTCGCCGATGTTCCAAGCACGATGGCGGTGGAACCTGAACCGCTCGCTGGCCGTGCTGCGGATGCGAGGCGGCCGCAGGAACCCGCCCGCCATCCAGCGCATGGAGGCCGATGACCTGATGGTCGCGGTCTTCCCGTCCCTGGCCGCGTGCCAGGAGAACGTTGCCCCTGGCCCGCTGGAGATTCCCGGCCACCCGCTCGTACACCAGACGCTCGAGGATTGCCTGCGCGAGGCGATGGACATCGACGGGCTGAAGCAGTTGCTCGACAAGATTGAGTCCGGCGAGGTCAGCGTAGTCGTGCGCGATACCACCGAACCTTCGGTGCTCGCTCACGAGATCTTGAACGGACGGCCCTTCACCTACCTGGACGACGCTCCGCTCGAAGAACGTCGCAGCCGGGCGGTTCAGCTCCGGCGTGGCCTGCCCGTCGAGGCTCGGGACCTGGCCAGGCTGGATCCCCAGGCGATCGTACGCGTGCGGGCACAGGTGGCGCCCGACCCGCGCGACGCGGACGAGTTGCACGACTTGCTGATAACGCTGGTCGGGCTCCGGCCGGTGGCGGACTGGCAGGGTTGGCTACGCACACTGGTCATCGAAGGCCGCGCCGTCTGCGTCGACGCACCTGGCGGGCAGCTCTGGTGCGCCGTCGAGCGGTTGCCCTTCATCGAGGCACTATTTGCAGGCGCACCCTTGGCGCCCGCTCGCGGTGCACCGCCAACGACTGCTCCCAACGCAGACGCGGCTCCCGCCATGCACACGGCGCGGGCCGTACACGTAGCTCCCGATGCGGACGGGGCTCAGGCCGCGGACGGGGCTCAGGCCGCAGACCGGGCTCAGGCCGCAGACCGGGCTCAGGCCGCAGACGGGGCTCAGGCCGCGGCGGTCGATCCTGACGCCGCCGCTGCGCAGATGCTCCGCGGCCATCTTGACTGCCACGGTCCTGCCACGGTCGCCGAGCTCTCACTCGTGACAGGGCTCGCGGAGGCCGTCGCGCTGCGCGGGCTCGGCCGTCTCGAGCAGGAAGGTTTCGCAATCAGGGGGCACTTCAGCGCGCCCGACCCCCCCGAACTGCGAGACCCCGGGGGGACGACCCCCCGGGACCCCCCCGAAGAGTTTTGCTCTAGGCGGCTGCTTGCCCGCATCCACGCCTACACCCAGCAGCGGCTGCGGCGTGAGATCGAGCCCGTGACCGCCCAGGATTTCATGCGGTTCCTGCTGCGCTGGCAGCACGTGGCAGCTGGCACAAAACGAGAAGGCCGGGTCGGCGTGCTCGCCGTAGTCGAGCAGTTGCAGGGCTTCGAGCTTGCCGCAGGTGCCTGGGAGGACGCGATCCTCGGTGCGCGGGTGGCGAGCTACCGCCGCGATTGGCTGGACGACCTGTGCCTGTCGGGCGAGGTCACGTGGGGCCGCCTGTCGGTACGTGCCACGGAGCTCGACGAGGTCCCCAAGCGCAGCGGGATGACCCCGTCACGTGCGACCCCGATCACCTTGACGATCCGGGCCGACCTGCCCTGGCTGCTCCGGGCGGCCCGCGGCGATCGCAAGCCCGCGCAGCCTGGCCCGGGCCGCACCCGGGATGTGCTCGACGCGCTGCGCGAGCACGGGGCGCTCTTCCAGCCGGACCTCGCCACGCTGGCCGGCCGCCTGCCAGCCGAGATCGAGGAGGCACTGTGGGACGCGGTGGCACGCGGGCTCGTCACGGCGGACGGCTTCCGTGCCGTCCGCGCCCTGCTGCGCCGCCGTAGTCTCGCAAGGACGCCGCAGCGCCGAGGACTTCGTCGTGGCCGGGGGCTGATGACGGCCGCGTCGGGCGGACGGTGGTCGCTGCTACCCGACGCGATGGCGCAGGAAGATCGTGACGAACTGGCGGAAGCCGTTGCGGAGCAGCTGGTTGCCCGGTGGGGCGTGGTCTTCCGTGACCTCGTGGCCCGCGAGAATCTCGCCGTGCCGTGGCGAGAGGTGCTTTGGGCATTCCGGCGCATGGAGGCGCGTGGAACAATCAGGGGCGGCCGTTTCGTCGCCGGCTTTAGCGGTGAGCAGTTCGCGCTGCCGGAGGCGGTGGACGCGCTCCGATCGGTCAGAAAGCTGGAGCGCACCGGCGAACAGGTCACCCTCTCGGCCGCGGACCCGCTCAACCTCGCGGGAATCGTCCTCCCGGGAGCGCGGGTCCCCGCGCTTCCTTCGAACTCGGTCACCTACACCGACGGCGCCATCGCCGCAGACTCCGTGCAGAACCGGCCCGTCGCAGGCGAGCTGCCGGTCCTGAGCGCCTGATCGGCCCCCGACAGCGGGCGCGTCGCCGGGCACCGGCACGCAAACCAGCCGCGGCCATTCGCCTCGCGACGGGTCACCCATATCCGACGGATGGGGCCGATACCCAAGTCGCCGATGCCCAAGAGTAGGTTGCTGTTGGGACACGGGGTGGAGTTCCCGGCCGGACGGCGGTGCGCGTAGTCTACGGCAGGACTACCACCCGCAGTGGCCGGTGGAGATCGTCGCAGTCTCGGCAGGGACGGACGCCGAGCTCGGTGCCCTCCGGCAGATCACGGCGAGTGCTCACGGGGCGTCCTGCACCGTCGCCCAGCCATCCGACATGGCCAGCGTGTTCTTCGACGCCGTCGCCCGCCGCATCTGCGTGCCCAACTGCCTGGGCGGTTAGCGCGATCCTGTGTAGGTGGGCCCGCCGCCCGACCGCACGACGCATGTGTGCAACCGGCGCATGTGTGCAACCGGCGCTGCCGCAGCGCTGCCCGCCACCACCGACCGTCAGCCGGACGCGGCGAGCGCGGCCTCGAGCTCCGATCGGTGGCCGTTCGCGTGCCTGATCGCAACCTCGGCGAGGCGCCGCACCCGGCCATCCCCGGCGTCGAGGTCGCCTTGGTCGAGCCCGGCCACCAGCGCGGCGATGGCGTCTCCGCTGCTGCGCAAGTGATCTGCCGCTTCGGCCTGGCTCACCTGCTCGGTCTGCGTCGCGTGATGCGCGTTCAGTTCGTCGACCACGTCCGGGTTCACCGCTGGGCTGCGCCCGGCGAGTATCTCCCGCATCCAGCTGGCCAGATACTCGTACGAATGCGCGACGTGATCAACGACCACGCCGACTGGCCTGGGGTCGCCTTCCAGCACGCGGGCAGTCCAGTCGTCGGCGCTGCAGCGTGCCACGAAGCCGAGCAGCCGCTGGCGAGCCGCTGTGATGTCGGAGGCGTACGCCGCTGCATCCCGCTCGTCTGACATGTTGCGAGCCTAGCGCCGCAATACAGTCTTAACGGCCGGTGCGTGTCACCCGCAAGCATGTCGGCGCTCCACGGGGGATCTGCGGGGATGCGGGCTCGCGGCGCCCATTACATACTGTGCACATGCGCCCGGTGCTGTGTCCGGTGTTGGTGGGGCGGGACCAGGAGATCCGCCGTCTTCGCACTGGGCTGGCTCGCGCGCAGGCTGGTCGTGGCGGCACGGTGCTGCTGGCCGGGGAGGCTGGCATTGGGAAGTCGCGCCTCGCCCGAGAGGTGGCAGCAATGGCGCGCTCGAGAGATCTCATGGTGCTAGCCGGGCGGGCGGTCACGGGAGGTGTACTCGCGCCATTCCGGCCATTCGCCGAGGCCCTGATGTCGGCGGTACGTCCGGGCGGCCTGCCAGAGGCAAGCGAGCTTGATCCGTTCCGGCCGGCGCTTGGGATCCTGGTCCCTGAATGGCTTAAGGGTTCAGATGCTTCCGATGTTTCCGATGCTTCCGGTGCGTCGGGTCTTTCCGGCAGTCCGGGTGCTTCAGGTGCTGAGTCGCTTGTTCTTGTCGGCGAGGCCGTGCTGCGGCTGCTGCGTATCATTTCCCCTGGCCACGGATGCGTGCTGGTGCTAGAGGATCTGCACTGGGCCGATCGGGAGACACTGGCACTGCTTGAGTACGTGGCTGACAACATCTCCGCGGAGCATGTGCTGTGCGTCGGCACGTTGCGCGCCGATGAGGGCGGCGAAGCGCGCGCCCTCGCCGCATCGCTTGAGACCCGCGGCTCGGCAGAGGTGCTCCCGCTCAGACGGCTCCCTCCCGGCGCCGTGTCGCAGATGGCGCTGGACTGCCTGGGTGCGAGCCTGTTGCCGGCTGAAGTGCAGAGCCTGATCGCTGACCGCGCGGAGGGGGTCCCGTTCCTGGTGGAGGAAGTGCTCGCCGGCCTGCTTGCCGACGGGAAGCTGGTGGAGCAGGACGGTAGCTGGCATACCAGCGGCCCTGTCGCCGCGGGCGTCCCTGCGACATTCGCGGATGCGGTGGGCCGTCGCCTGGACGGCGTCGACGATGACTCGCGACGCGTGATCTGCGCCGCCGCGGTAATTGGGCGGCATTTCGACTGGCAGCTGCTCGGCCAGATGGTGGACCTGAGCGAACACGCTGTCGTGGCGGCCCTACGGCGCGGGGTTGGCCTGCAGCTCATCGCGGCCGTAGGTGATGGTTTCCTGTTCCGTCACGGCCTCACCCACGAAGCGGTACTCGCGGGCCTGCTGCCGCCGGAACGGGCGGCGCTGGCGGGCCGGGCTCTGGCTGCCGTGGAGGCTGCCCATCCAGGCCTGCCAGGAGCCTGGTGCGTGCTCGCAGCCGACTTGGCCGAGCGTGCGGGCAACACCATGCGGGCCGGCGCCTTGCTGCTGGAGGCCGGCAGGCGAGATCTTGCTGTCGGCGCCCTAGCCAGCGCCGAGCAGACGCTGACCCGGGCCCGTGCGCTGATCAGTTCTGATGATCTGCTGCGCATCCGGGTCGACGAGACCCTGACCGAGGTCTTCGCCATGTCGGGACAGGTGGACCTGGCGATCGAGATGGGTCAGACGCTGCTTGCCCGGCTGGACATGGCCTCGGCTGCTCATTCCGCCGACCTACACCTGCGGATTGCGCGCGCTGCGATCACCGGTGGGCGGTGGGCGGACGCCGATTCGAGCATCAAGATCGCACGCGCCGAGCCTGGCGTGGAGATGGCACGGGTGGACGCGTGCGCCGCACAGGCCGCCATCGGCCACGGACGGCTGGAGGAAGCCGGTCAGCTTGCCCGCGCCGCGCTGCGCACCGCCGAGGCCGGCCGGCTGCCAGCGGTGGCATGCGAAGCGCTTGAAGTGATCGGCAGGGTGGCGCGGCAACGTGACCTGGATGAAGCCGAGCGCGCCTTCGCCCGCTCCCTATCCGTTGCCACCGCGCACGGGCTGCAGCTGTGGCGGCTGCGCGCGTTGCACGAGCTTGGCACGATCGACCAGCTCAGGACCGAGAGCGTGGAGCGGCTCCGGCAGGCGCGTGAGCTGTCGGTGGCACAGGGCGCGCTCGCACTGACCGCGACGCTTGACCTGCAGATCGCGGCCGGGCTGAACAAGCAGTTCCGCGCGGACGAGGCGCTTGAGGTCGCGCGGCGGTCAGCGGACGCGTCGCGCCGCTTCCGCCTCGGCACGCTGCCGATGGCTTTGATTTTCCAGGCCACCGCGCACGCGATCCGCGGCGAGCGGGAACAGATGGAGGACCGGATCCGCGAGGCGGTGACGTTCGCATCGCATGACCACGATGTCCTTGGGTGCGCCTGGGGGCATTGTCGTGCGACGCTCTCCCTGCTGGAGGAGCAGCGTGAGCAGGCCCACGCGCAGATGGACACTGGCGCGCGGCTGCTGCTGAGCTCGCCGGCGGCGATCGCGCCTCCCTTCCTCGGCCTGTGGCCATTGCTTGGCGCCGCGCTTCATAACGACGCCCGCGACGCCGCTGGCCTGGTCCGTGGAGCCCATGGCACCCGGCACCGGGTGGTGGAGGCACTGCTCGGCTACGCCGCAGCGGTTCACGCTGGACGCAGGGGCCAATGCGCAGCGGCCGATGCCGCTTTCGCCGCCGCCGACGCACAGATGGGCCCGCTGGTGGCCTGGTACCGCCACTATGCCCGCCGCACGGCGGCCGAGTGCGCACTGGCCGATGGCTGGGGCGACCCGATTGCATGGCTGCGCGAGGCCGCAGCGTACTTCGGCGCGCGCGGCGACGACCGCATCGCGGCGGCTTGCCGTGCCCTGATGCGCCAAGCGGGCGCCCCGGTACCCCGGGCGCGGCCAGGGAGCGGCGAACTGCCCGGCCGGCTACGCGCCATGGGCGTGACCCCGCGCGAAGCTGATGTGCTCAAGCTGGTGGCGCAGGGACTGGCCAATCGCGAGATCGCGGAACAGATGTTCTTGTCGCCGCGCACGGTGGAAAAGCACGTGGCCAGCCTGCTCGCCAAGACCGGCGCCGGCCGACGCGCCCAGCTAGCTGGGTATGTGGCCGAGCTAGCTGGGTAGTGGCCGGCCCGCGGTTTGGGTGCTCAACACCGATGTCACGGCAGGCTCCCGGGCCCACGATGCGGATACGTGCAGGGACAAGCAGGTCCCCGCCCGCAGAAAGGGGTACGTCATGGCAGTCGACGAATCGGTACTCAACGATTTCCTCGGCAAGTTCGTCGCCGATCTGGGCGCGACGGCGAACGCGGGAATGGTGGTCATCGGTCACCGGCTCGGGCTTTACCGTGCTATGGCGGGCGCTGGCCCGCTCACGGCGGCGCAGGTCGCCGAGCGCACCGGCACCGCGCAGCGATACGTCACCGAGTGGCTGGCAGCTCAGGCCGCGTCGGGCTACGTGGCCTATCACGAGCCCGGGCTGTTCAGCCTCACCGAAGAGCAGGCCTTCGCGCTCGCGGACCCGGACGGGCCGCTCTACCTGCCCGGCGCGTTCGTCCTCGCGCTGGCCTCCCTGAAGGCCGAGCGCCGCATCAGCGAAGCCTTCCGCACCGGGGCGGGACTGGCCTGGCACGATCAGGACAACGAGGTCTTCGACGGCTGCGAGCAGTTCTTCGCTCCCGGCTACCGGGCGAACCTGGTCCAATCCTGGATCCCTGCTCTTGACGGGGCCGAGGCCAAGCTGCGCGCGGGCGCCAAGGTAGCCGACGTCGGGTGCGGTCACGGTGCCTCGACCCGCATCATGGCGAACGCGTTTCCCGCGTCCACGTTCACCGGCTACGACTACCACACCCGGTCAATCGAGCAGGCCAGCAAGGCCGCGGCCGCAGGGGGGCTCGCCGACCGGGTGCGTTTCGCGGTGGCGTCCGCAACTGATTTTCCGGGCGCCGATTATGACCTAGTCGCGACCTTCGACTGCCTGCACGACATGGGCCACCCAGTCGCCGCGGCCCGCCACATCAGGGGCTGCCTGGCCCCGGACGGCGCCTGGCTGATCGTCGAGCCAGCCGCGGGCGACGACCTCAGCGGTAACCTCAACCCCGTCGGCCGCATCTACTACGCCTTCTCCACGCTGCTGTGCGTGCCGAACGCACTGGCCCAGCATCCGGCCGTTGTCCTCGGCAACCAGGCCGGGCAGGCGCGGATCCGTGACGTCGTCACCCAGGCGGGCTTCACGCGGTTCCGCCGCGCGGCGCAGACACCGTTCAACATCGTTCTCGAAGCGCGTCCGTGACGCGAAGGATCACTGATGACCACCTTCGCCCTAGTGCACGGCGCCTGGCACGGCGCGTGGTGCTGGATGCGCCTCGGGGAGCAGTTGCGTCGCCGGGGCCATGACGTGGTCGCCATGGACCTGCCGTGCGAGGATCCTGCGGCGGGGTGCGCGCGGTACGCCGAGGCCGTCACGGCGGCTCTGGACGACACCGATGAAGACGTCGCGCTGGTCGGGCACTCACTTGGCGGACTGACGATTCCCCTGGTCGCCGCCCGCCGGCCGGTGCGACGCCTCATCTTTCTGTGCGCATTGCTGCCAGAGCCCGGACGCAGCCTCGATGACCAGACCCCCGACAACCCCACCATGATCTGCGCAGGCGTCGGCGCGGGCCAGCAGGCTCATCCTGACGGGTCGACATCGTGGCACACCGCCAGCGCCGCAAGCACCCTCTACCCGGACTGCACACCAGCCATCGCCCGGTGGGCGGCCCGCCAGCTACGGCGGCAGAACTGGCGGCCGGCCCAAGAGGTGTCGCCGCTGACCCGCTGGCCGGCTACGGAAACCCGTTACATCTTGTGCGCGAACGACGCGGTGATCAGCGCCGACTGGGCCAGGCAAGCCGCGCGGGACAGGCTCGGGACGGTCGCAACCGAGCTGCAAGGAGGCCACAGCCCCTTTCTGTGCCAGCCAGCGGAACTTGCCGACGTCTTGATCGCCCAGCTTGCTCCTGGGCGGTAGGAGGTCCGTGGTCACGGGTATGCATGACAGAGGTGCCTAACCGGCGGTGGTGGCTGGCATTACCTTTCGGCCATAGGGCTGCCGGAATTCGGAGGAGGCCAGATGGCTCACCGTGCGGTCCGCGAGGTCATGACGGCCGACGTGGTGACGGTCACCTTGGACACGGGGTTCAAGGAGCTGGCCGGCATCATGGCCACCCGCGGCATCAGCGCGCTGCCAGTGCTCGATGCCGAGGGCCGGGTGTCGTCGCCCAGATTGACCTGCTGCGGAAGGAGGAGTTCCAGGAAGACCCGGACGCGCGGCGGGCACCGCGCTGGGGCCGCTCGGCGGAACGATACAGGGCCATGGGCAACACGGCGCGGGACGTGATGACCTCACCTGCCGTCACTGTGCCGCCTGACGCTACGGTCGTCGAGACCGCCAGATTGATGGACCGTCACCGGATCAAGCGGCTCGTGGTCGCCGATGCCGACGGGCGGCTCGCGGGCATCGTTACTCCCCGTGATCTGCTGCGGGTATATCTGCGGCCAGACAGCCAGATACGTGACGAGATCGTCAGCGAGGTGCTGAAGAGCTACCTCGGCACGGACCCAGCGCGGGTCAAGGTGACCGTCGCCGCCGGCGTGGTGACGCTGGACGGTGAGGTCGAGAACAAGAGCATGATCCCGCTCGCTGTCCGCATGACGCACGCGGTCGACGGGGTCGTGGATGTGACAGGCCGGCGCGCGTTCGAGGTCGACGACACTCATCGGCCGATGGCTGCGGACATGACCGGGGACTGACGCGATCTGCTGGCTGTCAATTCGCCGCGATCTGGCTGCCGCTTCCTAGCCGCGGACGGTACCCAGCCGCCGCGGACGCGGTCGGATGGCAGACTGACGACAGGGCGGGCGAATGGGTGCCTTCGGGTTGGGCCCGAGCCGGCCTGCCGTACTGGGATGGCGCAGCAAAGGAGCGGTCGCGGTGGACAGCACCGTCAATGATGTAATGACCAGGAGTGTCGCGGCTGTCCGGGAGACCGTCGGCTACAAGGAAATCGTCACCATGATGCAGCGGTGCCAGGTCAGCTCTTTCCCGGTGCTTGACGCGGCCGATCGGGTTGTGGGCGTGGTGTCCGAGGCGGACCTGCTCTTCAAGGAGGTCGGGCCGGAGCCATTCACCGGACCGGCTGGGTCGTTGCGGGCGACGGGTCGCCGGGGGGAACGGGCCAAGGCGGCGGCTGTGACCGCCGGTGAGCTGATGAGCACGCCCGTCGTCACGATCAGCCCGGACGCGAGCCTGGCCGAGGCGGCCAAGATGATGTACGTACGGCGGGTGAAGCGGCTTCCGGTTGTGGACGACGACGACCGGCTGGTCGGGGTCATCAGCCGGGTAGACGTGCTGAGCGTCTTCGCCCGGCCGGACGAGCAGATACGCGACGATGTGATCAAGAAAGTCATCGCTGGCGAGTTCTCGCTTGACCCGAACGCGTTCGGTGTGGCGGTAGCTGCCGGCATCGTCACGGTCACGGGGGAACCCGACAGCGACACCGTCGCCCTTCGCCTGCTCGACACGGTCAAGCGCGTTGAGGGCGTCATCGATGTGCGTGACAAGCTCAGTCACCCGAGTTAGTGGTC
>DATIYI010000035.1:0-2248 GCA_035517695.1 Streptosporangiaceae bacterium | reverse complement strand
TTCACCCATAAGGTGTCCAAGAGCATCGGCATCTGGCCCTGCTGGTATTCGAGCACGTTCGCCACCGTCGGGCACGCGTCGGCCACGGTAGACCTCAACCCCGGACCCGCCTGGTGGATCCCCGCGTCCGGGCACTACCGGCTGCAGGTCCTCAGCCGCCCGGCGAACGGCGCGCCCGGCCGCGTCGGCGTGGCGATCGTGCTGCCCCGGCCGCAGCTGCCGCAGTCCGCGCACGACGTCACCGTCGACAACACAATGTCGCATCCGATCGACGTCCAGCACAGCTGGACCTATCCCGGCCTCGGCTGCGGTGCTCTGATCCGGCCGCAGTTCTCCGTGTCGGTGCTCTACGCCCAGGCCCAGAACCTTGCGTTCACGCAGGTCAGAAGCAACCCGAAGGTCACTGGTCCGCTGATAAGCGCGGCCGAGCAACAGGCGGCGCTGATCGTCAGGAACAACTTCGTCCAGCCGACCGTGAACGCCCTCGGCTACACGCTGGCCAGCTTCACGATCCGCTGGTCCGCGGCGTCATGACGTGGACCGGCTGAATCTGGTCCAGCGCGGCCCCTGCCGTCTGCGCCAGGTGCGCACGCAGGCATCGCACGACAAGAATTGGCCAAGCGGGCGGCATCGTGACAACAACGATTTAATGACCATTCTGAGCGATTAGCCGCCTGCTTGTGCCCTTTTTTAGCGGCCCGCCAGACGGGCCAGCTCCGGTACGAAGTACCGGGCATTCAACGTGCCCAGGCCAGCCGCCAGGTTGTACCCGGCGCGGGCGCTGGAGCCATGCACCCGGTGCCAGCGGCCGCCCTGACGGTACGACACCGTGGTGTTTCCCGACTCCACGCTCACAATGCCCCGGGAGTGCTCGGACGCCATCTTGTACAGCGCCGGGTTGATCAAGCCGAGTGGGTGGCCGGCCACCTGATCGGCGAGCGCCACGATCCCGGCGAACAGGGGCGTGGCCTCGCTGGTGCCGCACAGCGCGTACCAGCCGGCCGGCTGGCCGCCGAAGCTCTGGTAGACGTTGACCGCGCCGGTGCAGGCGGCGCTCATCGAGATGTCGGGCACGCCGCGGTGGCTTCCCACCACGCCGCGGACCCTGTTCTGGTACGTGGGCCGCCGGAAGATGACCGACTTACCGCCGCCCGCGGCCAGCGGGTTCGGCCCGTTGTCGCCGTAGACCAGCTGATTGGCCGTCGGGCTGTAGGTGTCGTTCCATACCGTGTCGGCCGACTTGCGCTTGCCGTTGGCGTCGAGGTTGAGGCGGGTTCCGCCGACGGCGGTCACCAGCGGGTCGCTGGCCGGCCAGGCCGTTACCGGATGGGTGTAGTAGCGCCGCTGGTCCGGCTCGAAACCGGTGGCGCCGCTGTCGCCCGAGCCGGCCAGTACGGTGACGTGGCCAGCGGAAGCAGCCAGGTAGGCACCGCGCAGCCTCCTGACCGCGGCGGATCCGATGGCCTGCTCGGTGGCCACGAAGCTCTGGCTGATCACGCCGCCGAGGTGGTGCTTGATCACGTACTTCTCGGCCTTGACGATCTGGTCCATGCTGACGGTCCCGGTCTTCCCGCCGCCTGGCGTCTCGACCAGCAGGATCCTCGCGCCGGGAGCGATCGTGTGGGCCCACTCCACGTCGAGCGTGGTCTCGCTGGCCCAGCCGACCATGTTGGCGTTGTTCGCGTTGAAGGCGGGGACCTTGCCGACGGGCCTGATGATCCGGAGCGAAGGCGGGTTGCGCACGCCCTCGATTCGGTCGAAGGTTCGCAGGTCGCGGGCGATGGTCGGCGAGCCGTAGGGATCGATGACGACGATCGTCGCGCCCTTGCCGGTGATTCCGCGGGAATAGAGCGCACGCAGACTGTACGCCCGCTGGATCTGCACCGGGTTGTAGCAGGCGATGTGGAGCGACTGCTTGCACTCGGCCGTGGTCGACGGGCCTCGCCGGGACTCATGCGACTGGCGCTGCACCCCGGGGGTGATCGTCACGCTCGCGCCCGCTGGCGCCGCGGTCCGCGGTTGCGTCACGGTGGCCGGCGACATCGCGGTGGCCGGCGACATCGCGGTGGCCGGCAGTGCCGCGGTGGCTGCCACCACGGCGCCGAGCGTTACCGCCGCCAGGGCCCGTGCCCCGTAAGCCAGATGCATGACGCTCCCCGCAGAGTAATAATTCAGGCCATTCCCGTTATAGGGTCGTAGGCAATAATTCAGGCCTATCCGGCTAGAGGACCATAGCAGTAGCTAAGGG
>DATIYI010000034.1:0-14135 GCA_035517695.1 Streptosporangiaceae bacterium | reverse complement strand
CGACACGGTAACGCCGGTCGAGCAGTCGCCCGACCAGGGGGTCCGCAAGCGTCGCGTCCATTTGCGATGAAGTCTACGGACAGTCGCCTCTGCTTCGCCCTGCCAAAGCAGCGGAAGCCGACCGATGCAGTGACCGACCGCGCTGGCGCTATGACACCCTGGCCAACCGGCCTCAGAGTGACCCTTGCAAGAGCCCCCGGGCTGACCGCACACGGCCAACCCAGAGCGCAGCGCGGCCCGTCGCGCGACCCGTCTCGCCTTATGCGACCAGGCGATATTCGTTGATCAGGCCAGCGACGTGAGCCTGTTTCTGACACGCAGCGGGCGTCCGTCCCGCCTTCGGTGACCGCTGACACATCCCACGCCGAATGGCCGACCCAGCTAGCCCAAAGAGGGCGCGCAGACAAGCCGGTCCGAGGTTTCGGCGGGCAAACGCCGGCCGCGCCTTCGGCGGCACGCGCCTCGACGTGAACCTAAAGAACTCACTGCTGCCAGCGCCGTCCGGCTGCGAACTACATTCATCCGTGCGCACCAGATCATTCGGTGATCCGGATGCACTGGTCCTAGTGCTGTCGCCTGCGCATCCATCTTCTCCGGCGACCGGGCGTGGGCCCGCGGCGCCCCACGAGGCGTCACGCCCGTGGTGGGCGATGACCTGGGCGAGTGTTGCCATCGCCGGGCTGGTGGCGATGGGTGAGGCCGGAGCGGTCATCCAGGAGGCGACACCCACCGGTCAGCATCCGGCCAGTGCCCTGTTCGGGTCGGGCCAGGTGACCGCGCCGCTGACGCTACCGACGGCCGTCCCGCTCAAACTGGGCAAACGCTGCCGGTCACGGCACTAGCTGCGACGACACGGTTAGTCCGGTGCATGCCCGTCCGAGGTTGTGTGGCGGCATTGCTGCTCGAATTGCTGCTCAACCGTCATGTCTGCGCGGCCGCCCGGCGGCTATGTAGACGGCGGCCAGCGCGATCCACAACAGTTCCAGTCCGAGGAAGATCCGCTCGTACAGCCCGACGGCGCCGTGCTTGTGCCCGAATCCTACGCCGAGCAGCAAGAAGGCGGCCGCCCCGGCCAGCGAGACGCAGAGCAGCACCGTCCCGGCAGGGCGCCATGCCGGGTCGGACCTGAGGCTTACGGAGATCAAGACGGTGCCGATCGCCACGCAGACGAACGCAATGACGGCCAGATATGCGTGGACGATCCCGCTGCCGTGCAGGTGCTGCCCCTCAAGGTCGTCGGCGAAGAACGCGAGCAGCCCTGAGCAGGCCGCCCAGACAACTAGCAGGGCAAGCCCGCTGCGGGCGCGAGCACCTGGGCGGGTGACGCGGAACAACGCGCCCGCGATGGCCAGGGAGAAGGCACAGTGCAGCAGGAAGTTCAGGTCCATCACCCAGTACCACGGGCCGCGGCCGTAGTCGCTTTCCGCGTTGTACACCAGGCTGTAGTGGGGCCGGAGAAATCGCAGCAGCACGTCGATGCCTACGTAAACGATGACCCCGGCGAGCGCGAACCACGCCAGGGATTGTCGCGCCAAGCCAGCCTCCACGCTGCCGCGCATGGGGGACAGCGCCATTCATCGTGATTCCCCGCCGGGCGGTGGAAGCATCCGGCGTGCCATCCGGCCTCTCAGCAGGAACCATTGAGGCTCCATGTTCTCATGCCGGGTCCGGTCGGCAGGCTTGCCGACCCCCTTTCAACTGCCGACCCTTGGGGGGATGTGCCGTGATCGAGTCCGTGGCGGTCGGCGATGCTGCTGGTTGCGGGGGATAAGTCGGGGCAGTGGGCCAGGTGGTACCGGACGGCGATTCCGCGGGCTGGGCAGTTGTATGAGGATTACCTGGCGGAACGGGAGAAGGAGATGGGGCTATGCGCGGTGTTTCGCGGTGGCGGGACTCCGGCCACCTGGAGCGCGCGGTGCACGTTGCCGGGGGGCCGGAGGCGTTCGATGCGGCGGTCGCCGGGATGCTGGATGATGCCCGCGGCTGGCGGCTCTCGGAGATGCGCAGGCGGCGCGGGATGACTCAGGAGCAGGTCGCTGCACGGATGGGCGTGTCGGTGGCTCGGGTGTCCCAGATCGAGGGCGGCGATGTGTCCACCCAGGAGGTCCTGAACCGCTTCGTCGCCGCGCTCGGCGGCACCCTGAAGCTGATCGCGGACTTCGGCGACGAGCAGCGCAAGATCGCCTGATCAGGGAGTATTTCGATTACCATTGAGTGCCTGCCGGGGTTCTAACGGCTCTGTGGTAGGCCAGAACCCCAACGCGGCCAGTCCGTCCGGAACGGCTCCGCTTCGGCATAACGGTGTGCAACGCAACGGTGGTCGTGCCGAGCGTGCTCGGGCAGGCCCAGAGCCAGGCCACCATCACCATGCAGGCCCGAGGGGCTGACCGTGAGCACCACAAGCAGCAGCGCGTGCGGCTCCGGGTGCGAGCGGCTCGGTGGTGAGTCAGCAGCCCGCCGCCGGCACGTCTGTCCTGGATGGCTCCGCGCTCATCGTCGGTGTGTGCATCGTCACGGGGTAGGCGCCGGGAATTCATCTTCGTGATGAACCGTCATATCCACCCGGCCACAAGGCGTTCAACCGGCCGGTCAGCGTCGCGCACTTGCCAGAAACTTTAGGATGACCGGTTCTTCTCGCGGCGGCAGATGTTGCTCTGTGCGGGCGGCACTGGCCTGCTCGGTGTTCGGTACGGGCTTACCGTTCCGATTACCTGCGGCTTCGTAACGTTGCGCGCTCTCAGCCGCATTCGCCCAAGAGGTGGCCGTCGCGCCTGGCTTGAACTGGAAGACTCTACGGGTTCTGGCCGATCCGCCGCGCAGCCCGGCCTTCGCTGTGCGGGTGGGCGGAGCTGGTTGATCGCGGCCGTGTGGATGGCGCCGTTGCGCGCCGGTTTCTGCGCAGCGGCAGCCGGAATGTCTTGCGGTCGCCGGGGGAGACCTCGGTTGGGCGGTGCCGTTGTGGGCGGCGAAGCGGTCCCAGGTGACGAATCGGGACACGCCGGCGACATCACCGATGATGGCGGCGGCGATGTTCTAACATCTGGCGCGTCGTTGGGCGTTCACGAGGTGTGACGCGCGGCAGGGCCTTCGGGTTCGAACAGATCGTGATCAAGGAGATGATGGACAGCCAAGCGGACAGCCAACGCCCAGCGACAGGCAGGCACGCACGGGCACGCCGGTGGACTAGTTCAGCAGGTAGAAGCCTCTCCTGCCCTGGCAGGCAGGCCGCCTGACTTGCATCATGCAAGAGGCCAGGGGTTCGAATCCCCGTAGCGCCACGCAAATCTCCAGGCTAGAGCGCCGCTGGCGCTCATAAAGATCTTGTTAAGATCGTTTGACCGTCATCTGACCGTCATCTGACCGTCGTTCTGAGCGCCGATTGGCGTCCACGCTCTGGTAGGGCGGGAGGTCATGCGGGAGCAGGTGCCAGGCGCACCCGGCCCGGCCGGGTGGGCAGAGATCTTTTACTTCCCCGCGGCCTCGGTGTTGTGCCGGCCTTCGGCCGGCGGATTTGTGGCTGGGTGGTGCCGCGGGCGACCGCACCGTCGTGCGTTTCCCGCCTGGGCGCTGGCCCGCCCGGCTACGCCGACACCGCCGCGCTCAACGACATCCACGCCATCATCTGCCGATCCGGCGGCCCACACCCCTGCGCTCTCGACGACATCGGCGAGGTCCTGGCTCGCACCGGGCGCCCGGTCATCGAGATCCGCGACATCCAGGCCTCAGTGGCCGAAACCCCAGCCGGGCGGCCCGAGGCCCGCATCGACGCCGGCACCACCAGCGTCCGGATCTACCAAGACCACACCGGCGGTCTCGCCGTGGTGATCGCGGCCACCGCCGCTCACGAAGCCCACCTCACCGTCGCCCTCAACCGGCGGTCGCTGCATCCCTGCACGTCACGCCCCGGGACCCCGCGGCTGAGGGCGTGACCCCTCCGCAGATCTATGCCCTTCACCGGGCTCGCTTCGGCTGACGCGTTTGTGACGTCTGCGGTTCCTACCGTGCTGGATTGGCCTGGTCGGCGTGCGGCGCTGATCCGCCGGTTGAACAGGACTGGGGCCCTGTTGCTCCGTTGACTCTGGGCCGTCCGCGCAGTCGTCTGCAGCGCTGGGTCGGTGCCAGCGTGCAGGCGCCAGTGGTTCGACGCTGATAACCCAGGGTGATCGACGGCCGGATGAACTCGCGCGAGTATCCGCCGTTATGTGTGGTTATTCGCACGGGGCCAGTCGTGGTGCAGGCCGCCCAGATCAGGTCGCTCTGCGCGCCGAGGTCGACCGGATCTGCCGATGAGTGTGCGCAGGCCTTCTTGTATGTGACGACATGACTGACCCCGATGCTGATGAGAGTGTTGGATCGATCCGTTTGCCTGGTGAAGGAGACGCATGAGCAGCATCCCCGTGCCCGACGACGACGAGCAGACCCACTACTCCTCCCGGCGTCAGGACGATGTCGATGCGCTGGCCTGGCCGGTGTTCAGCCAACGCGCTCTAGTGTCCTGGATCTTATGCGTCGCGTAATTATCCGCGACGATGTGGATCTGCAGCACATGATGCGGCTCGCCGCCGGGCTCGTCCGGTGCCGCCAGCTGAGGCACCTGCTTGTCGATCTCTTCCAGGAACTTGAGCCATTCCGTCGCGCGGTGGTTTTTATAGGTCTTCGAGATTACGACGCCGGTCGCGATGTCAAACGCCGCGAACAGGTCAACGGTGCCGTGCCGGACATAATCGTGGGTGCGCTTCTCGGGTATGCCGGGCATCATCGGAAGCATCAGCTGCGACCGGTCAAGCACATGTACCTTGGACTTCTCGTCCGCGCACAGAACAACCGCGTGCTCGGGCGGATTCAGGTACAACCCCACGACATCGTAGACCTTCTCGATGAAGAAGGGATCGGAGGATAGTTTGAAAGTATCGACCACGTGCGGCTTAAGGTTGAAAGCCCTTCCAGATCCGGCCGATGGTGGACTTGGACAAGCCGGAACGTTTCCCCATGGATGCCCGTGACCAGTGAGTCGCGTCATCCGGAATTTCCTCCAATGTGTCGACCACGACTTTCTCCACCTGCTCGTCCGTAATCGTCGGCACACGCCCGGGACGCGGCTCATCGGCCAGCCCGTCCAGGCGCCTGTTAATAAAATACCTGCGCCACTTTCCGACCGTATCCTCGTGACACCGGAACAACGCGGCGGTTTCTTTATTGTCGCGGCCTTCCGCGCAGCTAAGGATTATTCTTGCCCGCAGCGCCAGGATTCTGTGATGATTTCGCCCCCGCGCCCATTTTTGAAGAGTGGCTCTCTCGCTATCGGAAAGCGTCATTTCGGCCTTCGGCCGCATTCTCCTCACCATATCAGTAACTCTACCGACATGATCAGTTACAACAGTTATGACACGCTGAGGCACGTTGTGACTCCGGTCACTTATCTGACAGATCAAGGGCGCAGGACACTTAATTAGTCCTCGGGTCTTGGTGGCGTGAGGTAGCCACGAAATGAGGTGCGGGGCGTGCCGCCGCCCGTTGGTGGCTGGGCTGGTCGCGGGGGTGCGCCGCAGCCGTTGGGCGTGGCGAGTGTGCTGCCCGCGTTGCCGCGGCCGCGGCGCGCCTCCAGGGTGCCTGGCCGACGGTGCGGGTGTCCAGCAGGTTGCTGGTTGGGGGGCGCGGCGCGGGACGGCGCGGAAGGGTGGACTGGCGAAATTCGTCGCGTGCTGTCTGACCTGCGGGTCCGTGGAGTCGCTGGCTGCACCACGCGACCCCGCCGCTGGTGAGCCTTCTGCGTCGGGCCAAGGCGCGGGGCCGTTCAGCAGCCGGGCGCTTAGCGCCTCAGCCCATGACCGTGACAAGGGTGCCGTAGGTGAGGTACCGCCATGCCTGCTTCGCGGCGCTGTAGGGCAGCTCGACGCAGCCCAGGCTCTGCGGGTAGCCGTAGGAGCGGCGAGCAAAGTAGTGCACGGCGTCGCCACCGTGGAAGTAGGAAACGAACCAGGCGGGATCGGCGTACCTGCGGCCGTCCGGGTTGGTGCCCCGCATGATCTGGAAGCGGTAGCGCCGGTACACAGGGAAGGTGCCGTCAACCGTCGGCGAGATCGGTATCCCGGTGTTGGCGAGGCTGCGCAGGACGATCCGGCCGTCATGCCAGATGGTCAGCTTCTCCGGGCGCCGCTTGCTTACGATGGCGTAGGTGTAGCCGTGGGTGTTGTCCTCGTCTGCGGTCTCCGCCCTGGACAGGGCGTCCCATAGGGCAATGTCGATGAAACCGTTGACGGGCATGTCGTGCTCGGACTGAAAGGCCATCACTGCGCCCTGCAGGATGACGTTGAAGGTGTCGGGCTGCCACCTGCTGGTAAGCGAGGCCGGATACCCCTGGTCCAGGGTTAAGGTGCCCGGCGGCTGGCCGTGGGCGAGCGCGACCTGGTTCGGCAACCCGAAGCCGCTCAGGTCGACCGGCTCGGGGAGCTGCCTGCCCCGATCCTGCTGTTGCCACGGCATCGGGAGGTAGCCAAGCTCCGCGAGCAGCTCACTCAGCCGAAGTACGGAGAATGCCCCGGTGCTGAAATGCGCCACCCCGGGCTGGGCGAGCAGGCCCCCGGCGGCGGAGCGCACGCCTGCCGGCCTGACAGGAATCGTGACCGTCGCCTGGGCCGACGGGCTGAACGGCACGGCGGGGGTGGACATCATTGTGCCGTCGGCCGACTGCCAGCTGCCCGGGACCTTCGGAGTCACGCTGGGCGGCGAGGAGGCAGTACCTGACGGAGTTACGGATAGGATCCGCAACGGCGGCCAGCCGATGCCTCTACCACTATCCGGATGGTTGGTTGTCGCGGCCCGCGTCAACGGTAAGGTCCCCGCGCCCGCCGCGACAAGGACGATTGCCGCTGTCATCGCGGCGACCTGCGCCCTGGGCTGGCGGGCCACTCGGGCGCCAGTCCTGGAAGCCTGGGCCTTCACCTGCCTGCCGAGCTGTCCCACAGTCACAACACTCCGCCTCGCCGTTCATGGCAGGACCGGTGGGCGATCACTGGTCAAATTGGTCGTGCCGCTAGTCGCAAGGTTACGTGAAATCAGGACGGTCGAATTCGCTCCTTTCCGTACAGCAAACGGGGGAGTTTGCTCAGCGTTGACAGCACGTTGTAAGGAGTGCTGCAGCAGAACCCATGTACCGGGTGACATACGGCCGGGGGCGGTGTACGAGACGCTCCGCCTGCTGCCCGCCACCGGGGACAAGGGTACCCGGGGCTGGTGAACCTGTCCGGCTTGCTGCACTGGCCGCTCGGTCGGCTCGCGGCACCGCTTCGGGCACACCGAAGAGGCCCTTGACCACTTCGCCCAGGCCGTGAAGGTCAACACGGGGCTTGGCGCCCGGCCATTCGTCACCCTCGCCAGGCTGGAGTGGGCTGACGCCCTGCGAACGCGGGCTGCCCGTAGCGACTACGGCCAGGCCCGGGTGCTCGCCCGGCAAGCTGCCATAAAGGCGCGCCGCCTTGAGATGCCCGGGTCGGCTGACCGCGCCGAACATCTCGCCCACGAGCTTGAGCAGGCCATCCAAGCTGGTGATCCGCTGACCAGGCGCGAGCGGGAGATAGCAGAGCTAGTCTCGGCCGGCCTTACCAACCGGGCCATCGCCGATCGGCTGGTCCTCTCGGAGCGAACCATCGAGGGACATGTACGAAGCACCCTAGCGAAACTACTGCAGCTTACGAACCGGACCGAACTCGCAGCCTGAGCGCTCCGCAACGTCGGCTCCTGACACGCAAGCTTGCCCGAAGCTGTCATCTCGCTACGCCGTCGGGTCTATGGCGTGCAGCGCGGCGAGTAGCTCGATGTCACCCAGGTCGGGCCGGCCGACCGCGGCGATGACCAGCGCAACTGGCGTACCAGTGCCCAGCAGTTCCCTCATCCGGGGTTCCAGATCCGCTGGCTGGTCGAAGACGACACGTGATAGTCGGCACCGGAGCGCTTGGGCAGTTCCCTGCCCGGTTGATCAGACCAATTGGCTGCCGCCTGGGGCCAGCGGGCTCCCTTCACGAATTCCCCGATTTGGTGGACGATCACCCATTCAATGAGCGCCGCATCGGTCTCGACCATCTAGCCTTCGCCTGCGCGAACCGCGCCGAGCTTGAGCAATGGGAGAAGCGTCTCGACGAACTCGGAGTCCGGCACGGTGGCATAGTTGACGCAGCATACGGCTCCGGGCTTTCCTTTCGCGATCCGGACAATAACGCTTTGGAGTTCTTCGCACTGCCGGGGGTAGGTGGCTGGATTAAAGGTCGACGTGCTGACGCTGTCGGCGCTGACCCAGCCCTGGCCGGCCCTGCGGCGCGCCCTGGATTCAAGTTGGAGAAGGCGGACCGGCGTGGATGGCGTGGTTGACGCGCCGGTTCCCGCGCAGCGACAGCCGGAAGGTCGTGCAGTCGCCCGACGAGACCTCGACTGGGCGGCGCCGTTGTATGCGGCGAAGCGGTCCCGGGTGACGAATCGGGCCACGCAGGCGGCATCACCGATCACGGTGGCGGCGATGTTGTTCACCTGCGGCGGATGCTGAGCGAGTACCTGGCGCACTACGACACAGCTCAGCCGCACCGTGCCCTCGGCCAGCTCGCACCGGCTCAAGCTGGCACCCGGCCACCGGAGATCAACCTCGCCGAGTACCGGATCCGCCGGAACCAAGTCCTCGGCGGAGCCGCCGGCTGGTGTAGTCGCATTTGCGGGTGACCAGGCGTCGGCGCCAGGCGAGTAGCGTCGCCGGTGTCACCATGAACACGTCGCCCCACTGGCGTCGGGGGATCAGCCGGGACGGTGCCGAGAGCCATCTGGCGGCGCAGCACCGCGTTCTGATGCCGAGCACCAGAAGCTCGGCATCTTTGGACACCTCGCGCCGCCGACTTCCCCGATGCAACCGTGCTCCCCGGGCTGGTTGATGCCCACGTGCACCTCTGCGGTGACGGCCGGCCGGGTGTCCTCGATCGGCTTCCCGACTATGACGACCACGGGCTGACCGAGGTGATCCGCAGGTCGTTAGCGGGTCAGCTCGCCGCCGGTGTGACGTCGGTTCGTGACCCGGGTGACCGTCGAGCGGCGGTGCTGGACTGGGGGAGCCGCGCCACTACCCCGGCTGGCCCGTCGGCGGCGCCCACGATCGTGGCATCGGGACCACCCATCACCAGCCGCAACGGGCACTGCGCGAAAATGGGCGGGGAAGCGGCCGGACCGGAGCAGCTTCCGGCTGCGGTGTGCGACCGCCTCGAGCGCGGTGCCGACCTGGTCAAGGTGATGGCCAGCGGCGGAGTCATGACAGCGGGCACAGACGCGCTGCGGTGCCAGTTCCAGCTCGCCGAGTTACGTGTTGCGGTCGAGGAGGCACATGCAGCCGGGCTACCGGTGACCACTCACGCGCACGGCCTACCCGCGGTCGAGCAGGCCGTGGACGCCGAGGTTGACGGCATCGAGCACTGCAACTGCCTCACCACGTCGGGCATCCAGATGCCTGACCGGTTGCTGGAACGGCTGGCCTCCCGCGGAACTGTGGTCTGTCCGACGCTGCGCAAGGCGGCCGGCTCGACGCCGCCGGCGGCGGTCCTTGCCCTCATGCAGCGCACTGGCATCACATGGGAGGCGCGGCAGGCCCATGCGGCCCGGATGCACCGGGCTGGTGTGCGGCTGGTCTCCGGCAGCGACGGGGGCATCAGCCCCCGAAAGCCGCATAGCGTTCTGCCTGATGCAGTCGCCGATCTCGTGGCCGGAGGCGTACCCGCAGCCGACGCGCTGGCCACCGCCACCTGGCGCGCGGCCCAAAGCTGCGGGCTGGGCACGCATAAGGGCCGCCTGCGCGCAGGCCACGACGCCGACCTGCTTGTCGTAGACGGGACCCACTGGACCCAGTGGTGCCCCATCATCTGCCGCAGGGCGAGCAGGCCCAGTCCCGCGGCCTGCAACCGGGAGGCAAACGTGACGTAGCACGTGCGGGGTGAGCACTCGCACCGGGCCGCGCAGGTGGTGGCCGACGGCGTCCTTCAGCGCCATCCGGAATGGGCGAGCCGTTCGCCGGAGCTCGCCCATGCCCGAGCAGGAGGCATCCAAGCGGACGGTCTTACCAGGAACTCCAGGGCAAGATCAGACGCCACCTGCGAAAACGCTGATTCCGAGGTGGTCGGGTCGCCAACCCGACCACCACTCAGCCACGTGGTTCGTCCCTCAGCGCAGCGGGATTGTCCGGACCCGGATCCCCGTCGTGGTAACGGCCGCAATCGCGCCTGCCTCCAGGTGTGGAGCAAGAACATCAAGCTGCGCCAGGACAAGGCTCACCAGATCCGCTGGGCGCAAACCCATCACCTCTCTGACCAGAATCACCGATGGGCTTGTGGCCCGAGCCTCCGCGAGCAACGCGCCGAAGTCAGTGTCCGCAGACAATATGACCCAGGCGTCGTCTGCGGCAAGGGTCATGACAGCGGAGTCTGGCGCGCTGGCCGCCTGGAGGTCGCGGACTTGCGCGGCGTCGTGCCCCGCTTTGGCTAGCAACTCGCCGACGCGGGGTGACAGGTTCTCGTCGACCAGGAATCTCACGCCGGTTCACGGAGCCGGTAGACATGCACGTTGGCCGACGCGGCCGCGTACTCCAGCGCCTGCCTGATGTCCTCACGTTCCAGATCCGGGTAGTCGGCCAGGATCTCGTCGAAGGTCCAGCCCGCGGCGACCAGCCGCACCACGGTTTCCACGGTGATGCGCAACCCGCCGATACACGGCTTGCCTTCGAGTTTCTCGGGCTCGACAGTAATCCGGGCGAAGTCCACGACATCTCCCCTCCGTCCTGATACTGCCAGGCCGGGCAAGAATCAGCGACCATGAGCCGCCCGAGGAACGCGCAACCAAGTGCACGCGCTGCGCAAGACGGCGGCCCGGCCGCCCGGCTGCGCTACCAGCAGACCAAGATCGCCGGCGCACCGCAGGCCATCCTGGTCGGCGCCGACGTGACGGCCATCGTGGCCGAGCAGCAGGACTTCGCCCCCGCCCTGGTGCGGGCCAGCGATCCCGCCGCCCCCGACCCGCCGTATCTGTTCCTGGCCCTGGCAGGCCAACACCGTCGGCGCACGCCACTACCGCGTGAACACCCTGAACGGGCTGCTCACAGCGCTCGCCGCCGCGCTGCACGCCCAGCTCACCGCCACCGAGGACCTCATCAAGACCCGTCAGGCCCAGCACCGCCAGCGCACCGGAACCCAGATGGGACCAGATCACATCTGGCTCGCCGAACGCGCCAGGGAACTGGCCTCACTACAGGCGATCATCGCCGCGCTCGAAACCGGGCCATGCGGCGCGGCCCGCGGCGCGGGAGTACCGGCCCGGCCGGGCCAGCCGGTGCCCGTCACGATCAGCCGCAAGCCAAGAGGCCACGGCGGTTCCAGCTGAACAGGACAGGATCGCGACACCGCGCCAGGCCGCCGCCGCCAAACGCGAGGCCGCCGTCGCCCGCGCCGGCCGGCGGTCTTCGCGGCGAAGTAGGTATACGGGCCGTGCGGCTCGCCGCCCGTTCACCGGCAGCCCGTCTTGCCGCACCGGCGCGTCTGCTCGGTCGGCGAACCGGACAGCACCTCCTCGGCGCCCGGATAACACCCTGGGCTCTGGCTGATCTCGGCTTAGATGCCTTTACCGGTCTGGTCCGGTCGGCCGTGCGCGGCTGGGGCGGGCAGCGGGCCTGCGGCCCGGTATGCCAGGCCGTGTTCACCGCGCTGACCAGCGCCGAGGGCGTGGTGCGCGCGCACCGGCGCGGGCTGCTGCGCCCGATCGCCGCCGAGTTGGGTGACCTGCAACGCGCCCGCGCCCAGCAGCGGGACACCGAGGACGCCTGCTGTCCCCCAACCTTGACCACATCGGCTGAGCCGGGCGGCGAGCCCAGAAAGGAGGCGGCGATGGTGGGCTGGCCAGCCCGGCGCCAGCAACAGGTGACGCCCGGCCCACAGCCGGGGGTTCCGGAGCGGCGTCCCGCTGGGCTGGCACCGCGAGATGCCTCGACGTGCTGGAGGTGCTGCGGCTGCTGGATGAGCCCAGCTGTGTGCTATGCCGGATCCGCGACGAGGCTGACCAGGTCTGGCTGCGGTGGTTTGTGATCGAGAACCACACCGTTCCGGCCGCTTTGTTCGCCGCGCAGCGGTCGGCCTGAGCCTGGCCGGAAACTGCCTGCGGGGGCATAAGGAGTTCTCCCGGGCCTTCTTCCCCGAGGCCCGAGAGAGTGCAAGCGCCGCTGCCCGCGCACTGGGGCAGCTGCCAACCGGCCGTGCCTGTTTCTTGGGCACGGCGACCCAGCGCTCGCCGGGGCCGCGGGGCCCGTCCAGCCGCACGTGGCCCAGGTGCTCGCCGTCGTAGGTGACAAGCTGGATCACGTCGGTGCCGGGCAGCAGCGGGGCGACCGCCCGCGCGTATGGGCCAGCAGTTGCAGCACCGTTTCTTCCTGTAGCCGCCAGCCCGCCATATACACGGTGCGCTCGGCTTCGCGGATCACCATTTCGGCGTCGTCGCAGCTCATGGCCGGTTATGTGGTTAGCGGGTGAGCTTGCGGTGAGTGACCCGGTGCGGGCGGGCCGCTTTGGCGCCGAGCCGGTCGATCTTGTTCTTCTCATAGGCCTCGAAGTTGCGCTCGAACCCGCGTAGATGCTGTCCGCGGCCCTGGCCGCCGCCACCAGGTCGAACGGCCCCACGGCGTTCACTACGCCGCTGCGCACCGACTCACCCGGCCGCCGCTCGACCGGAAGCGGCTCGCCGGTCAGCGCCCACTCGTCCAGCATCGCCGGCGTGGCGCCGACAGCACCGTCAACGGGCACGACGTCGCCGGGAGCGACAAGCAGCACATCGCCAGGCGCGATCACGTCCAGGGCCACCGTCTCGACGCTGGTACCGCTGTACCGCCGCGCTGTCCTTGGCGCGCTCCAGCAGGGGGTTCAGGTCGCCGTGGGCGCGCCCAGCGGCCCACGCCTCCATGGCCCGCCCGCTTGTCAGCATGACGCTGATCACAGCCGCGGCGAGCAGCTCGCCCACCGCAATCGCGCCGATGACCGCGGCATCCTTGCAGACCGACCTGCTCGCCCGCGGGGAACGTGCCGCCCGGCTCCACAACCGAGTCCGCCAACTCGAGAAACGCCTATCGGAAGCCCTTGGCGAGCAAGCTTGGCGCGAATCCGGACTCGGTACGCCCGCCGACATCGACGCCCTCAACCAGAAGATCATCTACCTGGAACAGCAGGCCATCGAGCTGCGTCTGCAACTCGAGGAACAAGGCGCCGGGGGGAGCGGATCGGCAGGTTGCCGATGCGCGAGGTGCCAAGGGTCTGTCTTAAATTAACTTGTACATCTTCTGATGTCGGGATCATGCTTTTGGTATGGCCATTGTCATGGAGATCGATGAGCAGGTGCTGGCGGCGAAGTTTGACACGATCCTGCCTCATCTGGATGAGCGGCAGCGGCGGCTGGTGATGGCGGCTGAGGCCAGGTCGCTGGGATATGGGGGCATCGCGCTGGTGGCACGGGCGGCCGGGGTGTCGCGGGTGACGGTGACCGCCGGGGTGGATGAGCTGGATGGCGGCGCGGAGCCGCTAGGCGGGCGGGCGCGGCGGCCGGGTGGCGGCCGCAAGCCGCTGACCGGTATCGACGCGGGCCTGCTAGACGCCCTGGACGCGCTGGTGGAGCCGGAAACCCGCGGCGATCCGATGACCCGCCTCCGGTGGACCACCAAGTCCACCAGGAACCTGGCGGACGAGCTGGGGAACCAGGGGCACCAGGTCTCTCATCACAGTGTCGGCAAGCTGCTGGCCGGGCCGCTGGATTACAGCCTGCAGGGCAACGCCAAGACGCTGGAAGGCCGCCAGCACCCGGACCGCGACGCCCAGTTCCGCTACATCGCCCGCCGCGTCGCGGCGGCGCTGGCCGCCGACGAGCCGGTGATCAGCGTGGACGCGAAGAAGAAGGAGCTGATCGGCCGGTACGCCCGCGCGGGCCGCGAATGGCGCCCGTCCGGTGACCCGCGCCGCGCTGATGTCCACGATTTCCCCGGCGAGCAGGGCAAGGCGGTACCCTACGGCGTGTACGACCTGGGCGCCGACGCCGGCTGGGTGTCGGTGGGCAGCGACGGCGACACCGCCCAGTTCGCCGTCCAG
>DATIYI010000033.1:0-80170 GCA_035517695.1 Streptosporangiaceae bacterium | reverse complement strand
CAACCCACGACGTAACGATATGCGGGCATCGCGAGATACCTGGGGTCGCGGCCTGAGTCCGCGGGTCGCTGGCCGTTCGCCCGCGCTATCTGGCTGATTTCGCGGGAGTCCCGCTGTGAAGGGGGCGCATCAGCGGGTGGTCAGAGCTCATCTTTGCGACCCGTTGTTCGTCCCGGCGGCAACCTGAAGAGCCGCGTGTGCCCGCTGGCCGACCGCGTCCGCAGCGCTTGGCGCACGGATCGGGCGGTACCGCGGTGACGGTCTTGTGCTGGCCAGGAGACAACCGCATGGTGCACGTCACCATCGAGCATGCCGCGGCGGGGTGCTCTGTATCTACGACGAGCGCCGCCCGCACGGCCCCGCGACATGCGCAACCGCGAGGTCGTGCGGGCGGACTATTCTTCATGGCCCCCAGGGAAGAGGCGCTAGTTAGACGTGCTGGGTCGGGGCGTTGGTTCCAGGTCGAAAAAAAATCAATCGCCGGCCGCCTCGAGCAGCGCTGGTTGCTTGGCGGCCGAGGCGGCAGGCCAGGGCAGGCAGGCTGCCACCCAGCGTGATCGTGACCGGCGTCCTCGTGAGCGGCTTTCTCGAGGGCGGCATCCTCGAGGGCGGCATCTTCGAGGGCGGTATCCTCGGGGGTGATGCGCTCTTGTGCCGTGCGCTGCGATCCGGTGCGGCGCAGCGCTGTGAAGTTGACGACCGCGCCCGCGAGGACCAGCGCGACGGTTACGAGACCTGCCTGATAGCCGCTATACGCTGTTAACCTACGTAGTACATGCCACGTAGGAGAGCCTGCCTTGTACGGTGTATAGTTGTCAGCTGATGGCATCGACACCGGTACGCGACGCGGACAGGACCCGGCTCAGCAAGGCGGCCGTGGTCGAGCAGGCGCTCGCCCTCGCCGACGCGGAAGGGCTTGATGGGCTGACCATCCGGCGGCTCGCGAAGGAACTCGGCGTCACGCCCATGGCGCTGTACTGGCACTTCCGGAACAAGGACGAGCTGCTCGCCGGGCTTGCCGACCGTATCTGGGGCGAGATCGACACCGATGTCGACGCGGGCGCGCGCTGGCCAGGCCAGCTACGCTGCCTGCTCGAATCCCTCGTCGGCGTGCTGCGATCGCACCCGTGCGCCGCACAGCTGCTGGTATCCGGCGTGAAGCAGAGCGAGGCCGCTTTGCAGGTTTCCGAGATCACGCTCGAGGTTCTGCGGCGAGCCGGATTCGATCCAATGCATGCCAGCGAGGTCGCACGGGGTGCACTCTGGACCGGGTTGATGCTGGTGATGAGCGAGCCCGGCTACGATCCCGGCTTGACCCAACAGGAGCGCGCCGAGGCGCAGCGCCGTAACCGTATCCGGCTGGCTGTGCTGCCGCCCGACAGGTACCCAAGCCTCGTCGAGGCCGCGGGCCCGATGACGGCGTGCGACAGCCCGGACTTCCATTACAGGTTCGGTATCGATCTGTTCATGGCGGGTGTCGAGGCGATGGCGGTGCGCCAGAAATAGCGGTCGCGGCACTGCTGACGACGGTCAGGCTCGCAGGTCCAGGTTCTACGGTGTCAGGTGCCGGCATGCGCGAAACACTGCTTGCCCGTGCGCGCCTGATCCTGGCTAACCTCCGCCAAGCCGACCCGCGCCAAGCCGACCCGCGCCACGCCGACCCGCGCCACGCCGACCCGCGCCACGCTGATCCGCGCGACGCTGACCCGCGCGACGCTGACCGCGCCACGCTGATCCGCGCGACGCCGACCCGCGCCACGCTGACCCGCGCGACGCCGACCCGCCCGCGCGCGGCCGATCTCCGCAGGGCCGACTTGCGGAGGGCCCGACTCGCGCGGAGCTGACCTCGAGGGCGCCGAGTTCACCCCGCTCGATGATCAGCCGGGCAGTCCGGGCGAACGAGTCCTGCTGTGTCCCACTAACCAGCTCAGGGCCGGACGCGGGTCTGCAGGCGCAGGGCGGCGGGGGCGGTCGCAGGGACCGCAGGGCTGTTCGGGGCGACCGGCGCCACCTGCTGGTACGGCTCGCCGGCAACGGGCCGCGGATCGGCTTCGCCGCGGTTGGGCCACATCGCCATGGCCCGCTCGGCCTGGCTGGTGATCGTGAGCGCCGGGTTCACGCCAGGGTTGGCCGACACGGCCGAACCGTCGACGATGTGCAGTCCCTCGTACCCGTGCACCCGGTGGTAGGGGTCGATCACGCCGGTGTCGGGCGTGTCGCCGATCGTGCAGCCACCGAGGAAATGCGCCGTCATCGGGATGTTGAACAGGTCGGTCCAGGTGCCGAACGCGGTCCCGCCGATTTCGTCGGCAAGAATGCGGGTGGCGTGGTGCGCGTTCGGGATCCAGACCGGGTTGGGCTCACCATGCCCGCGCCCGGAACGCATTCCCCAGCCGAGCCGACCGCGCTTGGCCCGAATGGTGATCGAGTTGTGACGGCTCTGCATGACCAGTGCGATGACCGTCCGCTCGGACCAGTGCCGCAGGTTGGCCACCTTGACGATTTCCGCTGGATGCTTCGCCACCTCGCCGAGGAACTTCGCCCACCGTGGCGTCCGCCCGCCGCCGTCGACAAGCAGCGTGCGCAGCCCGCCCATGAAGTTGGAGCCGGGACCGTAGCGGGTCGGCTCGATATGGGTATCCTCGTCGGGGAAGAAGGACGAGGTGATCGCCACACCGCGGCTGTAGTCGTCGCCGCGGTACCGCGCGCGCTCCGCGCCGAGGATCGCCTCCGAGTTGGTGCGGGTCAGCACGCCCAGCCGCGCGGACAGCCGCGGCAGACGACCGGTCGCCTTCATCCGGTGCAGCAGTTTCTGCGTGCCCCACGTACCCGCGGCGAACACCACCTGCTCAGCGGTCAGGGTGCGCCGCTGGCGGCCTGGGGTCCCGGTACGCCTGACCTCGACAGAGAAACCGCCCGGCCGCGGCCGCACCGCGGTCACCATCGTCATCGGCATGATCTGCGCGCCGGCCCGCTCAGCGAGGTAGAGGTAGTTCTCGGTGAGCATGTTCTTGGCGCCGTTACGGCAGCCGGTCATGCAGGAACCGCACTCGATACAGGTGGTCCGCCGCGGCCCGGCGCCGCCGAAGTACGGGTCCGGCGTCTCTTTCCCTGGTCTGTCGCCGAAATAAACGCCGACCCGGGTGGGATGGAAAGTATCGCCACACCCCAGCCGGTCCGCGACCTTTTTCATCACCAGGTCCGCGGGTGTCATGCTCGGGTTGGGCGTCACGCCGAGCATCCGTTCGGCTTGGTCATAGAACGGCGCAAGCTCGGCTCGCCAGTCGGTGATGTGGCTCCACTGCTGGTCGTCATAGAACGGCTCAGTCGGCCTGTACAACGTGTTCGCGTAGTTGAGCGAACCGCCGCCGACCCCGGCGCCGGCCAGGATCAGCACCCGTGAGTCCTTCTCACCGCGCAGCAGGTGGATACGCTGGATCCCGGTCAGGCCGAACTGTGGCGCCCACGTGTACTTGAGGAGCCGCCACGATGTCTTGGGCAAGCTGCTTTGACGCTTGCCAGGTGTGGGATCGCTGGGATCGTCGAACCGGCGGCCCGCTTCAAGCACACCGACGCGGTAGCCCTTCTCAGTCAGCCGCAATGCCGTAACGCTGCCGCCGAAACCCGAACCGATGACCAGAACGTCGTAATCAAAATTGCTCATTGCATCCTCAGCCCCCGGACCACGGCCAGGCCAGTAGCCGGACCGGTGAGAGCCGTGGTCACACAGGAAGCCTAGAGCCTCCAGGCGAGGTTGACTACTATTCGGTAACAAGAGATTTGGCTTCATTGAGGTGTCCTCGCCGTTACATGCGCATTTCGGCTACTGAGGCACGATCGTTTGCCGAGTGTGCCGGAGCGGCGGCACGGCGCGGCGCGGTGGTCCACCCCAGCAGCCTGAGCACCGTGGCCACCTGCGTGGCCACCTCGCATGGGTGCTGCGTGACGTCCACCCAGTCGTCCCGCAGCGTGATCACGCCGTCAGCAGCGGCGGTATTGTCCCGTCGGATGTCGCGCCAGCGATTGTCAGCGGGATGGGCCGCGCGCCGCCCGCCACTGTGCGATCATGCCGCGCTGGACTACCGACAGGTGCCGACTCTGATCGGGCAATCCGTGTCATACCGCACAGAGCGCCGCTCGCCTATGAAAGTTGATCATGCCACAACCATGATCGTGGTACCTGGCCGGCCCGTGATATGCGCGGGCCAGGTACCACGATCAAGAAAGTGCGCCTTCAGGAGGTGAGCGCGGCCACCGGCAGGCCGCGGATCGAGGCGTCGAGGACCTCGGCGGTATGAGCCACGGGCATCCGCTCGCCGCGTCCGGCCAGCGCCGCGGTGATCTGCAGCGAGCATCCGGGGTTCGCGGAGACCAGCAGATCCGCGCCCGCCGCCTTGGCCACCAGCACGGCGTCCGCCTTCCGCTCGCCAAGCTCCCTGGCGGCCTCGGGCTGGAGCAGGTTGTACACGCCGGCGGAACCGCAGCAGGTACCGCCGCCTGGGACCTCGACGAGCTTCAGCCCCGGGATCGCCCGCAGCAGTGCACGTGGCTGCGCCCGCACGCTTTGGGCGTGCGCCAGATGGCACGCGTCGTGATAGGCCACGGTCATAGGTAGCGGGTGCCGGGTCGCCACCGGCCCAAGCTCTGCGAGGAATTCGGTCAGGTCGCGGACCTTCCCGGCCAGCCGGTCGGCCCGCCGTGCGCCGCCGGCCCCATCGGCGCGGCGATCGGCAGCGCCGCCGTCAGCCCCATCGGCGGCGCCGCCAGCCGCACCGTCAACTGCGTTGTCCCCGACCAACCCGCCGTATTCCTTCATTGCCGACCCGCAGCCTGCGGCGTTCACCACCACCGCGTCCACCCCTGCCCGGTCGAACACGTCCACCAGGCGGCGCGCCAGCGCCGCCGCTTCGTCGCTGCGGCCGGCATGCAGCGACAGCGCCCCGCAGCAGCCCTGTTCGCGCGGAATGATGACATCGCAGCCTTCGGCCGCGAGTAGCCGCGCCGTCGCGGCGTTCACGTGCGGGAAGAACTCGCCCTGCACGCAACCGGTGAGCATGCCGACGACCGCGCGGCGCGGCCGGCGTTCCACGCCGTCTAGCGGCCGCCGGCTGCCGTCAGGGGCGCGGGCGGGCACCCGCTCGGGCAGCCGGATCCGGCGCGCCGGCGGCGGCGCGAGCCGCAGCGCCGCCGCAGCGGTCGCGGGCAGCCGTGCCGCGATGCCGCTCCGCGTCAACAGCCGGTCGAGGCCTGTCTTCTGCGCCGCTCGCAGCGGGGCTGCGAGCAGGCGCAGCCGACGCGGATATGGGAAGACCGAGAAAATGGCGGCTCGCGCCGCTCGTTGCGCCGCCGATCGCGGTTCGTCGAGTGGCCACGCGCGCGCCGCTTCGATCAGCCGGTCGTACTGCACCCCAGAAGGGCACGCCGGCACGCACGCCATGCAGCCGAGGCAACGATCCAGGTGCGCGAGTACCGGACCGTCGACTTTCGCACCGTCCATGACCTGCGTCATCAGATGGATCCGGCCGCGTGGCGAGTCCATCTCCTCACCCCATAGCTGGTAGGTGGGGCATGCGGGCAGGCAGAACCCGCAGTGCACGCAGTCTCCAGCGAGCTTGCGCAGATATTCCACTAGATCCCTCCCGCGAAACGCCCCGGTGCCATCAGCTGATCTGGATCGAACTGATCCTTCACCGCCTGCATCAGCTCGGCTGCGGTAACCGGACCCCAGGCGTCGACCTCGTCGCGTATCCCTGTTGGTGCGTGCACGACGGTGACGCTGCCGCCGGGCACATCGCCCCACTTCGGCGGGGCCGCAAGCCGGCGCCGAAGCGCTGCAACGAACGATGCCGCCGCGTCGGGTGAGGTCTGCGGGTCCAGCGCGGCATTGAGCACGCCTGCGCCCGCCGAGCCGCGGATAGCGGGCCTGAGGGCTCCGGCACCCATGATCCCCGCGGTCACCGCGGCCTGGTCTACGGCGTCGAGCACGAACGGCAGCGCGCCTGGTGCGAACACGATCCGCAGTGCGGTGGCGTCTGCGCCCGCGATGCTACGACCCCACCACGCGGGCGGCGCCCCGCCAGCCTGCGCGCCGCTTCCGAGGATGTCGCGCATCCGGGCCACCCGTTCGGTAATCGCCTCCGCGGTTCCCTCGAAGAGCAGGCACACGGAGACGGGCTGGCCCGCTTCGGGTCGGTCGATTTCCGCGGCGGATGGGACCAGCTGCGACTCGACCGCTGCCCCGACGGCTGCGAGTGCGTCTGCCGCGGTGGAGCACGTCAGCGTGACGTAGGCGGTCGTCTGCGGCAGTGGATGCAGCCGGAACGCCGCCTCCGCGATCAGCCCGAGCGTGCCGAACGAGCCGGTGAACAGCTTGCCGAGGTCGTAGCCGGCGACGTTCTTGACCACCTTTCCGCCCGATGCGGCGACCGTGCCGTCGGCCAGCACCACGGTGATTCCGATCAGCAGGTCGCGCGGCGCGCCGTAGCGCAGCCGCCGCGGTCCTGCCGCGCCTGTCGCGATCACCCCGCCGACGGTCCCCTGTCCCGCTCCAGCCGCGCCTTGGCCCGCGGTGACCGCGGCAGCGGAGACCGGCGGGTCGAGTGCGAGCTGCTGCCCGGCCGGCCCAAGCTCGGCCGCGAGCCGCGCCATGGTCAGCCCCGCCTCTACCCGAACGACCAGGTCGCCGGCGGCGTGCTCGATGACCCGGTCAAGCCGGGTGGTGTCGACGACGAGGTCGCAGCGGTCAGGCCGGGTGCCCCAGGCGAGCTTGGTCCCGGTGCCGCGGGGGAGGATGGCCAGGCCGTGCCCGGTCGCGGCCCGCATCACCTCGCTGGCTTCTGCGACGGTGGCGGGCGCGGCGACGGCGGCGGGGACCATGCCGAGGACCGCGTCGGCTGCCACGGCGGGCCGTACGTCGGCGCACACCCCGCCCAGCACAGCTATGGGATCAGCCATGGCTGTCCTCGCCATGATTACGCAGCGTTCTCTGCGACGAGGGTGGAAAGGACTTCGTGGTCATGAACCGCGATGACATTAGAACTGGTCCAGCTGACCGGAGGCCACCAAGGGGTGGGTACCGCGCCGGATGCCAGGGACCTCGCCGCACAGCCGTGGGGTCGGAAATATCTTGCCCGGGTTGCACAGCCCGTTGGGGTCGAAGGCGCACCGCAGCCGCTGCATCGTCTCCAGGTCGGCGGGCCCGAACATCTTCGGCATGTACTGCGACTTGTCTGCTCCGACGCCATGCTCGCCGGTGATCGAGCCGCCGTGCGCGATGCAGGCTTCCAGAATGGCGCCCGACAGCCGCTCCGCCCGCGCGGCCTCACCTGGTCGCGTGTCGTCGAAAAGCACGAGCGGGTGGAGGTTGCCGTCGCCGGCGTGGAACACGTTCGCTACCTTGATCCCTTCCTCCCTAGACAGGCTGGAGATCGTCCGCAGCACCTCGGGTAGGGCGGTTCTTGGCACGACACCGTCCTGCACGATGTAGGCGGGGCTGATCCTGCCGACGGCGGCGAACGCGGCGCGGCGGCCCTTCCAGATGGCTGCCCGCTCGTCGGGGTCGTCCGCCACCCTGATCTCGGTCGCGCCTGTCTCCTCGCAGAGGCTACGGACCTGCGTATACTCCCGCTCGACCTCGGCGGCAGGTCCATCGAGCTCTACGATGAGGACGGCGCCGGCGCCCTGTGGGTAGCGGCAGGCCACCGCCGCCTCGGCGGCCTCGATGGCGAGCGCATCCATCATCTCGATCGCCGCGGGAAGGACACCCGCGCCGATGATGGCAGAAACCGCGGCCCCGCCCGCATCCGTGCTTGCGAACCCGGCGAGCAGGGTGCGAACCGCCTGCGGCAGGCGGGTGAGCTTCACGACGATCTTGGTGACGATGCCGAGCGTGCCCTCCGAGCCGATGAACGCGCCGAGCAGATCGTAACCGGGCGCCGCGCAGGTCCCGTCGCCGATCCAGACGAGCGATCCAGAAGGCACGGCGACCTGCAGAGCGAGGATGTGGTGCACGGTGAAGCCGTACTTGAGGCAGTGCGCGCCGCCAGAGTTCTCCGCCACGTTCCCGCCGATCGAGCAGATCACCTGGCTCGACGGGTCGGGGGCGTAGAAATAGCCGAACGGCTCTGCTGCCTTGCTCACGGCCAGATTGGTGACACCTGGTTCGACGACGGCGCGGCGGTTAACGGCGTCGACCTCGATGACGCGCCGCATCTTCGAGGTGACGACGAGGACGCCATCAGCGCGAGGCAGCGCACCGCCGGACAGACCGGTCCCTGAGCCGCGCGCCACGTAAGGCAGCCGCGCGTCCCTGCAGGCGCGGACGATCGCGGCTACCTGCTCGGCGGTCTCAGGCAGCACGGCGATGGCCGGGGTGCATCGATGCGAGGTGAGGCCGTCGCATTCGTAGGTGCGGAGCTGGCGCGGATCGGTGATGACGTTCGCGCTGCCGACGATCTCGGCAAGGCGCGGTGCGACCGCCGCGACATCGCCATACTCACTCATGCCTCGACACTAGCTCCGGAGCTGCGGCGACGTTATCCCCAGAATCGCTTCTGGATCGTTTGCTTGTGCCCCGCTACGGCATCCGCTCGTATGCGGGCACGGTGAGGAACTCCGCGTAGTCGTCTGCCAGCGCGACCTCCTTAAAGAGGGCAGTTGCCTGCTCCAGACGATCTTTGTCGAGGTCGGCACCGGCCGCCTCGCGGATCTTCGCAAGCTCCTCGCCCATGATCCGCTCCACAAGCTCACTGGTGACGCGGGGGCCGTCGGCGAGCTCGATGTCGTTGTGCAGCCACTGCCAGACCTGCGAGCGGGAGATCTCTGCGGTGGCCGTGTCCTCCATCAGGTTGAAGATTCCGACCGCGCCGTTGCCGCCCAGCCACGCCGACAGGTACTGGAGGCCGACGCTGATGTCGTTACGCAGGCCGCCCTCGGTGATCGCGCCGGGGGTTTTCGAAATGGCGAGCAGGTCGGCGGGGACCACGCTGACGTCCTCGCGGAGCTTGTCCAGCTGGTTAGGGCGGTCGCCGAGCACGCCGTCGAAGATCTCCCGGCAGACCGGCACCAGGTCGGGATGCGCAACCCAGGAGCCGTCGAAGCCATCGGCTGACTCGCGCGCCTTGTCGTCGCGGACCTTGGCGAGCGCCACCGCGTTGACCTCGGGGTCGCGGCGGCTCGGGATGAAAGCGGCCATGCCGCCGATCGCGTGTGCGCCACGCCGGTGACAGGTGCGCACGAGCAACTCGGTGTAGGCGCGCATGAACGGCGCTGTCATGGTGACCGCGTTGCGGTCCGGCAGTACGAACTCGCGGCCACGCGTGCGGAACTTCTTGATGATGCTGAACTGGTAGTCCCACCGGCCCGCGTTCAGCCCGGCCGAGTGCTCCCGCAGCTCATACAGGATCTCCTCCATCTCGAACGCGGCCGGGATGGTCTCGATCAGCACGGTTGCCCGGATGGTGCCGCGGGGGATGCCGAGCTCGTCCTGCGCGATGTTGAAGGCGTCATTCCACAGCCGCGCCTCCAGATGGCTCTCGGTCTTCGCCAGATAGAAGTACGGGCCCCTGCCCTTGTCGATCTGGCGCTGCGCGCAATGGAAGAAGTACAGGCCGAAGTCAAACAGGCTGCCTGAGATGCGCTGGCCGTCGATCAGCAGGTGCTTCTCGTCCAGATGCCAGCCACGCGGCCGGACCACGATCGTGGGCAGCTCATCGTCCGGGAGCAGCCGGTACTCCATGCCGTCCGGGCTGGTGTAGTCGATCTCCCGGTCGAGCGCATCTACGAGGTTGAGGTGGCCGCCGACCATGTTGTCCCACAGCGGCGTATTGGCGTCCTCGAAGTCGGCCAGCCAGACCTTGGCGCCCGAATTGAGCGCGTTGATCGTCATCTTCGTATCGGTCGGCCCGGTGATCTCCACGCGGCGGTCCACCAGCCCCGGCGCTGGGGTCGTTACACGCCAGGACCCGTCGTCGCGCGTCTGTCTGGTTTCCTGCAGGAAGTCAAGCGTTCCCCCGGCGATCAGCTCCTGCTGGCGCGCCGCGCGTGCGGCGAGCAGCTCCACTCGGCGCTCGCCAAGCTCCCGCTGCAGCTTGGCGAGCAGGGCGAGTGCGGCAGGAGTCAGAATCTCGTCGTAGCGTTCCCGGATCGGGCCAACGATCTTCACGCTGCCAGGTCCCGGCATCGGCCGCTCCCTTCACGGTCTGGTGACGGCGTCCGGAGCCTGACGCGGCATCTTCCGGATTGTGACATAAGACGCTAGCTGCCACCGCTCCGCCGGTCAAAACTGGGGTGAAGGTGTCGGCGGCCTCGTGGCACTATCGGGGAATGACGCAGTTGAGGGGGGCGTTTACCGCATCGACACAGGGCGCATCGACACAGGGCGCATCGACCAAGCAGGGCCGGGGCAGCCGGTGATCGGGCCGAACATGGGGAGAAAACAGTTACCGGCGAATTGGATCTGGAAGACCGGCAGGCACTGCGGCGGGTAGCGGGGCTCGCGGGGCTGTCGACTGAACTGCAGGACATCACCGAGGTCGAGTACCGCGAGTTGCGGCTTGAGCGGGTCGTGCTGATCGGTGTGTCAGTTGATCGAGTTGGGGCGGACGGCAGCCAGGCCAGCGCGGAGCACTCGCTCCTCGAGCTTTCACAGCTTGCCGAGACGGCCGGATCGCTGGTTCTCGACGGGCTTATCCAGCGGCGCCCCAGGCCGGACCCGGCAACATATGTCGGCGCGGGGAAGGCCGCGGAACTGGCTGAGATCGTCGCGTCGACGGGCGCTGACACCGTGATCTGCGACGGCGAGCTGAGCCCTGGCCAGCTGCGCAAGCTCGAGGACATCGTGAAGGTCAAGGTCGTCGACCGCACCGCGCTGATTCTGGACATATTCGCGCAGCACGCGCGCAGCCGCGAAGGCAAGGCGCAGGTCGAGCTTGCCCAGCTCGAGTACATGCTGCCGAGACTGCGTGGCTGGGGCGAGTCGCTGTCACGGCAGGCTGGCGGCCGGGTGGCCGGCGGCGGCGGCATCGGCACCCGCGGGCCTGGCGAGACGAAACTGGAAACTGACCGGCGCCGTGTCCGAGCGCGGACCGCCAAGCTGCGCAAGGAAATCGCCGCCATGGCGACAGGTCGTGAGGTGCAACGCGGGCGCCGGCGTGGCAGGGACGTGCCGGCGGTGGCCATCGCCGGATACACCAACGCCGGCAAGTCGAGCCTGCTGAACGCGCTGACCGGCGCTGGCGTGCTCGTGCAGGATGCGCTGTTCGCCACCCTGGATCCGACGGTGCGCCGTGCGCGCACCCCGTCAGGACGCGGTTTCACGCTGACGGACACGGTCGGCTTCGTGCGGCACCTGCCGCACCAGCTTGTCGAGGCGTTCAGGTCCACTCTCGAGGAGGTGGCGGATGCCGACTTGATCCTGCACGTGGTCGATGGCTCTGACGCGGATCCCAAGGCGCAGCTTGCCGCGGTCCGCGGGGTGCTCGCGGAGATCGGTGCAGGCGGCGTGCCCGAGCTTGTGGTGGTCAACAAGGCCGACGTGGCGGACCCCATCACGATCGAAGGCCTCAGGCTCCGCGAACGCGGCTGCGTGGTGGTGTCGTGCCGCACCGGTGCCGGCATCCCCGAGCTTCTTGCCGCCATTGAGCAGCGGCTGCCTCGCCGCGATCGTGAGATACGTGCGCTTGTGCCCTACAGCCGCGGTGATCTTGTCGCGCGTGCGCACGAGCTCGGCGAGGTGATCGGCGAGGAGCACGCTGCTAATGGGATCACGTTGCATGCGCGCGTGCCCGCGCCCCTCGCCGCGGAACTAGCGGCGTGCGGCGGCCATCCTGCGTGAAGGTCTATTTAGCCTCTTTACTCTCTAAATAAAACAGGGAAAATGGGTCCCGGCGGCTCGCTGGCGGCAGCTAACGGGCCACGTAAGGGCGCAACCCGGTCAGCGCGCCCGCGATGGTGGATAACGCTTCGAAGCAGTGCGCGAGCGTGATGTAATCGGCTTTAGATGGCTCCAGATCGGCTGCCGCTGCATATCGGTACGATGCGAGCGGTCGTGGTCGCAGGCTGCCTGCAGGCATGACGTTGCCCTAATCCCGCCGCTTGCGGGCAGCGCGAGGCGGGCGCGCCCGGGATGCGCAGAACCTGAACGGAGCTACAGGATGACCGTTGTCCGAATTTGGCTATTCCGGTTGGGACTTCTTCGCCTGCAGCCTGTACATGGTGCCAGTGGTGCAATACCGTAACGGAATCGAATATCTCGGTCGCGCCTTCAGCGTGCCGGGGTTGCATCGACAGCGGCCGATCCGCTTCACTGTGTGCTTGCCAGTGTGTCTCGGCGAACACACCCGCGTTATGGCAGGCACGACCCGACGGCAGGTGACCCCAATGACGCCCGGAACCCCAGCCCCCGGTTCCCTTACCGCCACCGGCCCTCAGCTGCTGAGGGCCGGGCCGCTGAGGGCCGGGCTGCTGAGGGCCGAGCTGTGACGGTACGCCTCCTGACGAACATCGGCCGTCTCTGGACGGGGAGCGAGATCCTCACCAATGCCGCCGTGATCACTCAGGACGAGCGGATCGCATGGGTGGGCCCTGCCGTTGAACTGCCGCAGCGCGTGCCAGGGGTCGTCGACGACATCGTCGACGTCGACCACGTCGAGAATCTTGGCGGCGGGCTGGTGACGCCCGGACTTGTCGACGCGCACACGCATCCGGTCTACGCGGGAAACCGGTGGGCTGAGCTTGCGATGCGGTCGAGTGGGTCAACCGCATCAGAGATCGCCGCTGCCGGTGGGGGCATTGCCTCCACGGTGACGGTGACCAGGGGAACCGATCCATGGACGCTCTGCAACGGCGTGCGTGAGCGGCTCAGTGACTGGCTCCGGTCGGGGACGACCACGATCGAAGCGAAGACCGGCTATCACTTGACCCGTGACGGCGAACTCGCGGATGTGCGCCTCCTCCGGTCGCTGGAGCAGGAGCCGGGCATGCCGCGGGTGCACGTGACGTTCCTTGCTGCCCACGCGGTACCCCCCGAGTTCTTCGGGCGCCGCCACGACTACATCGACGCCGTGAGCCTATGGTGCGCCGATGCCGCTGCCGCCGGGGCTGACAGCGTGGACGTGTACTGCGAGGAAGGTAGGTTCACCGAGGCCGAGGCGCGGTGGATCCTTGGTGCGGGCCGCGCGTCCGGGCTGCTGCCCCGGTTGCACGCGTGCGGCCATTCCCGCACCGGGGCGGCACGGCTTGCTGCCGAGCTTGGCTGCGCGTCCGCCGACATGCTGCACGAGGCCGACGATGACGACGTAGCCGCGCTCGCGCAGGCCGGTGTGGCCGCCGTCGTCTGCCCGAGCACCGCCCTGCAGACGGGCCGCAGGCCGCCGGTTCGCGCGCTCCTCGACAAGGGCGTCGCGGTTGCGCTCGGTTCCGATCACTCGCCGGGCGGCAACGGCATTACCTCGATGCCCCTCATGATCGCGTTCGCGATCGCCCACTTCGGCATGAGCGTCACCGAAGCCCTCCGTGCTGCCACGATCGGCGGCTCCCATGCGCTGCGCGCGCCCGACCGGGGTGCGCTCGTCCGTGGCAGGTTCGCCGACATGGTGCTTTGGGACGCCGACCATGAGGGCGCCTTCGCCTGGGCCTATGGCCTCAAGCCACAGCGCGTGTGGCGCGGCGGCGACCTCGTCCCTGACTGACCGTGCCCCTCAGACCCTCAGACCCTCAGACTCTCAGACCCGGCGTGCACGGTAGCGGTCGTCACCGACTCGACCCCAGCTCGGGCTGATCTCGCCGGTAGCCAGGGCAATCGCGCCGTGCCACTGCGAGTCGGTGGCCGTGTCGTCGCCGTGCATCTCGCTGGCCGCGGCAACACCCTATAAACCGAACGGGCTCCGCCGGTTCCCGTCGGCGTCCGTGCACAACGCGGCAAACCGGTCCCGGAATGCTCGCCGTTGTGGGGGCACCGGACTCACGTGGCGGCTGACGTTATTATGAGCCGGACGATGGACGGAGGGTACATGGTGATGCCGCGGGGATTTGATCCCACCACGCCGAACATCGCTCGCATGAACGACTATCTTCTCGGTGGAAAGGACAACTTCGCCGCGGACCGGCAGGCCGCCGAGAAGGCGCTGGACCTTGCTCCCGAGCTTCTCGTCCTGATGCGGGAATGGCGCAGTTTCATCCGCAGGGTGGTGCGGTTCCTGGCCCAGAGCGGCATACGGCAGTTCATCGATATCGGGCCTGGCCTGCCTGCCGAGGAAAACGTGCATGAGATCGCCCAGGCGACGGCACCGGATGCCCGCGTCGTCTATGTGGACAGCGACCCTGTCGTCTGCTCGCACGCTCAGGCGCTTCTCGCGGACAATCAGCGGACAATCGCGGTCCGCGCCGACGTACGCGAGCCGGACGAAATCATCACCCACCCGGCGCTGCACAAGCTGGTCGATCTTGATCAGCCAGTCGCGATCCTGCTACTCGCGGTGCTGCATTCCATTCCGGATGACTACATTGCCGAGCGCTTGATCAGCCGGCTTCGCCGGGCCATGGCGCCAGGCAGCTATCTAGCCATCCAGCACTCCGTCTGCGACGTCCGCCCAGAGGTCACTGGGTCCCTGGCGTCCCTGTACCAGGACGAGAAGGCGATCGCGGGTGGCCAGCGCGCCAGAAATACCCGGACCAAGGCCAAGATCGAGAGCTTCTTTAATGGTCTTGAGGTCATAGACCCAGGCGTCGTCTACCTGCCCATGTGGCGACCCGAGCCGGATAAAGTTATCGCCAATCCCGAATCGGTCTGGCTCGTCGGCGGCGTCGGCCGCAAATTAGCCGGTAACCACCATTGAAACCCGGGTAGCGCCATTGGAGATACGGCGCCACCCGATCCTCGAGATACGGTCTCACCCAAATCAGAGTTCTTTGAGGATCCTGCCTAGTACCTCCGTAGTGTCTGTGGCGGGTTCTGCCTCCAGGCAGAGGCGTTCCATGACCGCCAGGTAGTGGTCCACATCTTCCCGCTTGTCCAGATAGAGGGCGCTCGTGAGCTGTTCGAGGTAGACGATGTCCGGCAGATCCGGCTCGGCAAAGCGAAGGATGCTGAACGGACCGCCAGCAGCGGCGTGACCACCAGAGTGGAACGGAATTACCTGGAGCGTCACGTGCGGTACGGCGGTCACGTCCATCAGGTGCGATATCTGCTCGCGCATCACCGCCTGGCTGCCGAGTGGCCGACGAAGCGCCGCCTCGTCAACTACCGCCCATAGGTTGAGTGGATCATCTCCCTCGAGTAGTCGCTGCCGCGCCATCCGCAGGCTGACCCGCCGTTCGATCTCCTCGGCGGGCGAGTCCGCGTAGCCAAGCATCGTGACCGCGCGCGCGTAACCTTCCGTTTGCAAGAGGCCCGGCACGAACTGGACCTCGTAGGTGCGCACGCTGGCGGCGGCCTCCTCTAACCCGACATAGGCTTCGAACCAGTTCGCCATGATGTCGGAGTAGACGTGCCACCAGCCCTGCGCGTTTGCCTGCCGCGCAAGCGCGCGCAGCATGTCGCGTTCCTTCTCGTCAAGGACGTCGTATTCGGTGAGCAGATCAGCAACGTCGCGATCTTTGAATCCGACCCGGCCGAGTTCCAGCCGACTCATCTTGGAGTGCGAGGCCCGGATCTTGTGCCCGGCCTCCTCCAGCGTGATGCCCTTCGCCTCCCGCAGTCGGCGCAGCTGCGCGCCCAGCAGGATGCGCCGGACCGTCGGTCCGCCCTTCCTGAGTGCGAGCATGCTCCTGACAGCAGGATCCCCACCCGGCTCCGCTGTGGCCATATGTGCTCCTCAGAACACTAGATCGGCCCAGTCTCCCACTCCGAGAGCCCAGTGCAAACCCCGAATCCGGGGATAGTCATCACGCCACTAGGCCGTCGAAATCACCGTCCTTGATCCCCCGGATGAAGGCGTCCATCTCCGCAGGGGTGTAGATCAGCGCCGGACCGTCCGGATCGCGTGAATTGCGGACCGCGATCACCCCGCTCGGTAGGCGCGCCATCTCGACACAATTGCCGCTCGGGTTGCTCCGGTGACTCTTCCGCCACACCGCGCTGCGCATCAGTAAAGCTGGCATGCCGTTGTAGGTCGGACCCACGTTCGACCCTCCTGGTAAGGATCAGGCGACCCCGCCGATGTGAATCCTTACTCTTGCGTACGTGACAAACAAGAGCCGCGAGGCCACGATCTTCGTGCACGTGCATCAGTACTTGCACATGCACACGATGAGTGGCATCGTAGCGGACCTCCGGAACCGCTGCGACGCTGAGTAAGCAACATCCAGCTTCCCCCAAACTGGTTGCCAAGCTTCGCCATGACTGTGCGGAGAACGCACCAGATCACCCCACCTTGATCGGCGACGGACCCTGGGGGAGCGATCGGCACTCCTCGACGGCCCTGATCAAGCTAGCGGTACGCCATCGTCGGCGGCTCCTCCTCGTGCCGCTGTGACCCGCTAAGCCGCCCGCGCTCGCTGCAATGTCTTATGGCGGTGAAGCGCGCGCTTTCCCGTTGCGCATTGCGTCCGCCCAGCCGTGCGCGGTCAAGGCGGCCCGGCCCGTGACTTCACCCGCTCGACCATTGGTCACTGGCACGTGCCTGGGCTCTACGACGACGCCGCGGTCGTCATCTCGGAATTGGGTGACGAACGCCGTGCGGTACGGTTTGCGGGCCGGGCTTGCCAGGTCCGATCCGGACGCGCGGCTGGAGCTCGTTCTGATGTGCATGCAGCCTGCCTGGTCTGTGCGGTCACCGATCCGAACCCCGGGCCTCCGCTGCTAATGGAGCCGCACTTCGCGGCCGAGACCGGCAGGGGGCTATGCGTCGTCGAGAGCCTGAGCAAACAATGGGGCTGGACGCCGCTGAGCACCGACCGTAAGGCGGCATGGGCGGCGTTGGCCCTTCGCCAGCGGCCCCGGCACTGATCCCTGAGGCTTGCCCGTGAGGACTCGCGTGCGCCGGGCTGCGGTGGCCGGCTCGCTGACCATGATCCTGGAGCGTTGCCAGGGATGATCTCGGATCTCCTGGATCATGGGCGCGGTCCTGGAGAGGGCGATACACGGTGGCCTGCTGGGTGGCAGAATCGGCACCTGATGGCCCATCGCGTGCCACCGCCGTCCGGAGCCAATGTCTCGCCGCCGGGGGAGCTGTGGCATCCTGCCGACATGGCAGCACCTGCTTCAGGCGCCTCTGGGGCCCCAGCGCCCGTGACGATCGTGGTTGGCGACGAGGACCTTCTCGTCGAACGGGCCATCGCCCAGCTGATCGCAGCGGCCCGCGCGGCGGGATCGGCGGAGGCAGCTGACCTGCTGGCCGCCAGCCTTGTACCTGGGCAGCTTGCGGCCCTTGTCTCACCGTCGTTGTTCGGTGCTGGCTGTGCCGCAGTGGTCCGTGCTGTTCAGGACGCGAGCAAGGATGTCGCCGCGGAACTCGCCGATTACGCGGGAAGGCCCGCGCTTGACGCGGTCGTCGTGTTCACCCACGCGGGCGGGCCGAAGGGCAAGGGCCTGCTTGACACGCTCACCAAAGCGGGTGTGGACGTGGTGAAGTGTGCGAAAATCACGCGTTTCGCTGAGCGGATGGATTTTGTCCGGCAGGAGTTCCGCCGCAGCGGGCGGAGGGTAAGCGATGGCGGCGTACGTGCTCTTCTCGATGCGGTCGGCCAAGATCTTCGTGACCTCGCGGCAGCGTGCAGCCAACTGGCCGGGGACACCTCCGGAGTGATCGATGAATCCGTTGTGGCGACCTATTACCGCGGCCGGGCGGAGGCGACCGGATTCAGCGTGGTCGACCAGGCTGTCGAGGGTCGTCTGGGTGCTGCGTTGGAACAGTTGCGCTGGGCGCTTGCTGTCGGCGTCTCACCCGTCTTGATCACGAGTGCGCTTGCACAGGGCGTGCGTTCGCTTGCCAAGGTCGGCAGCGCGCCGCGCGGTCGCGGCGGCGCGGCCCTCGCCAGCGAACTCGGCATGCCGCCGTGGAAAGTGGACCGTGTTCGCAAGCAGTTGCGCGGCTGGACCCCAGGAGGCGTGGCCCGCGCGCTCACTGCCGTCGCGGATGCTGACGCCGAGGTCAAAGGTGGCGGCACGAACCCGGCCTATGCGCTCGAGCGGGCCGTCACCAACATCGTGACGGCTCGGTCGGTCGGCTAGGCGGCCGGCTTAAAGCTGCTCAGTAGAGTCCGGGGCCGACGCTGCACGGGCGTCCCGTGGATCTTGGTGGATCGGAGCGGTGATCTAGGCTGTGATCGGCAAGGCGGAGGAGGAGCCGATAGTGGAGCTATCGGCGACGACGACAACGCCGCCGGTCGTCGTATAGGCGCCGATTCGCGCCGCCGAAGATCCACCGGACACGCACTCATCCACCCTTGCGTGAGGTGAATACTGGCTGGCGCGGGAACGTGTCGAGACGGTGCGCGGAGCGGGAGTGTGCCGAGGCGGGTGCGGGAAGCGGAGCGTTCGAGGAGGTGCGGGAACTCGTGACGGGGTGCACACTGGTCCGCGGCCAGACCGCGCATGGAGACCGCAGCCGCGGTCTGCTGCCGCCACGTTCGTGATCCCTTGCCACGTACGGTGCTGCCGGCACGTACGTGATCCCTGCGGTCGCTCCCTGCCTATGTTAACTTGCCCGCGCTATAAGCCGCTTCGCACGGTAGCGGATCATCGCTGAAGGGCCGTGCGCCATACCTGGCGGTGTGGGGTTGTTGATGGCTGAGCGATGCGGGGGACAGCCGTGGCGGCAGGTTTCCGATGCAAACCGACAGACGTGATCAGCCGGCAGGTCCGTGCGTCACGGCCCTCCGCGAGAACTCAACCCGGGCCTTCCGGCCTACTTCTACCTGGCACGTCGGCAAGAAACGCCCTGATGGCCACGGGCACCGGTTCGCCGATGGCCACGGGCACCTGTTGGCAGCTCATGACAGGCCCGGGTGAAATCCCGCGCTGCCGCAAGCCACTTACGTGGCAGCCGGCGGGTTATCCGGAGCTACTGCTCCTGATCTTGATCCGGCTTGCTGTAGGGCTGCGTTGGCGCCAGTTGACCGCGCTGCTCTTGGGTCGGCCGGCCGAAGGATTGGGTGGGTGACTGCTGACTGTGGTTCTCCTGCGCCGACTGGCCATAATCCGGCTCCTGCTGGCCTGTCAGGCCATACGGATGCTCCTGCTCGGGATGTCGGTACGGGGGCTGGCCCTGCTCGGTCTGGCCCTGCTCGGCCTGGCCCTGCTCGGCCTGGCCGTACCTGGGCTGCCCCTGCTCGGTCTGGCCCTGCTCGGCCTGGCCGTACCTGGGCTGCCCCTGCTCGGTCTGGTCGGGCTGGCCGTATTGCTGCTGCCCGTACTGCTGTCCCTGCGAACCATATTGGGGTTGCCCGTACGACTGGCTGGGCTGATCATAGCCTGGCTCGTGCTGGCCTGGCTGGCCGTATTGGGGCTGTTGCCCCTGCTCGGGCTGGCCGTAAGGGGGCTGTCCCTGGCCCGGCTGGCCGTACTGTTGGCCCGGCTGGCCGTACTCCTGGCTGGGCTGGCTGTACTCCTGGCTGGGCTGTGCGTGGGGCTGGCTGGGCTGTGCGTAGGGCTGGCCCGGCTGGCCGTACTGGCCCGGCTGGCCGTAATGCACGCCGTATTGCGGCTGCCCGTATTGCGGCTGCCCGTAAGGAGCCGGTGCGTAGCCAGCGGGCCTGCTCACCGCCGCGTAGTAGTCACTGGACTGCCGCTGCCAGAGGAATATGAGCGCAGCTAGGCCGATCACCCAACCAGCGATGGTAATGATCCGGCTGGCGATCGTGTTCGTCTGAGCGAAGCTACCGATCAAACCGAGAGTGGCGATCGCGAAGAAGACGGTGGAGACGATCCGCGCCCACGACCTGCCGCGCTTGTTAGCCCACGCCATCCAGAGCCATAGGCCGGCCCCAATCAGCCCGCCGACGACCACGAAACTAACGACCACGCCCACCGCCGCGTTGACCCCGCTTGTGCTGAGATCCGGCCGACGCTGAATGATCATCGTCTTGACCGTATGTATGGTCAAGACGCCAACGATGGCGCCGATGATGGCGAGTGCCGCACCCGTGTACATCAGCCTGACCGCATTGACCATTGACGGCGGCGGTTCGGGCCGCTCGGGGAGCTGCGCACCCTGCGCACCCTGTGGGTATTGCGGATACTGCGGATATTGCGGGTAGTTCGCCATCGTGGCTCCTAGGTTCACGCCCCGGGCGGGCGTGTCAGCCGCTTGCGCGAGTCCTCACGCTTGTGGTGCCGTCTGCAGAGTCTAATAGCCGCACTCCCGGTTACCGGTTCGCTGCAAGGGCCCCCAGTTCTCCCGTGCGCTGGGCGGCTGATCCTTCCGTTGCGGCGCCCAATCGAGGCCCGGGTCGGCCGGCGATAATCGCTACCGACCGCGACTACCTCAGCCGCGCGGCAACTCGGCGGCGCGCCTGGCAAGAGCGGACTTGCGGTTCGCCGCTTGATTCTTGTGGATGACCCCTTTGCTCGCAGCGCGGTCCAACTGCCGGCAGGCCGCGCGCATCGCCTCGGTCGCCGCGCCGACGTCGCTCGCGTCGGCGGCCGCACGGAACTTGCGCACGGACGTCCTCAGCGACGACTTGACCGCCTTATTGCGCACGCGGGCCTTCTCGTTCTGCTTGTTGCGCTTGATCTGGGATTTAATGTTCGCCACGCGAAAGCCTCGCTTGAGGTTTGGTCTTGGATCGGGTCGGCGCGCTGGTTCATGCGATGCGCCGCGGCCCCGTACTGCACGCATGACTGCGCCGAAGAAGGATAGCCGAGGCGGCGGCATCTACTCAAACCGAAGAGTCGCCACCTCGCCAAAGGCACGACCCATCAGCGCCAAGGCCACCACGCGTCACAGTCAATGCCACGACACATCGGGGCCAATGCCGCGACAGATCAGAGTCAAAGCCGCGACACCTCAGCAAGATCATCCGCCGCGCGTCGTGCCCGATCCGGGCCGCACCCAATCCTGCAGGTAGGACGTCCAGTCCTGCGCCGTGGCGGTGCAGTCCGCGAACAGCGCGACTCCGAACCCCCCGGCGCCGCCCGCGCCCGCGCCGCCCTCGCCACGGCCGCCACCATTAGCGCGGTCTCGGCTCTCCCGCGCTGCAGTAACCGCGACCCGGATGCCATGAATGGCCGCGGCGACCGTCTCCGCGTCTGCATGGTGGCCGAGATCACTGTTGTGATAGGCGGGAACGCCGATCAACAACGCTGCGCGGCGGGGTACGGCGCGCAGCGCGAGCGAGGTTTCGCGTTCGACGTATCCGCCGTACCAGGACTGGAAGGGCATCCCTGTGTCGTAACTCAGCACCACGACCTGGCCCACCAGGCCCGCCACCTGCGTCAGGTAGCCGGGCGTCCAGAACACTGGCCTGCGGGTAACTAACTGCGCGGGCAGGCGCAGGCTCGGCAGCGGCTCCAGCTTGGGCACGGCGACGGACAGCGGGTCGGGATGGAGCGCGCGCGTCGCGCTGAGCAACGCGAGCAGGCCGGTGTCGCCGCTTGTCACCGGTCCGAGGTCATAGTGCACGCCGCGGAAGCCCGCACGCAGCACGGCCGCGTCCGCCGCCAGGATGCGGCTACGGGTGGCGGGATCATCGAGGTTGATGTGACCCGGCCCGGTGACGCCGCCAAGCCACGCCGATACCCGCACTCCTGGGCATGCCGAGCGGAACGACGCAAGGAACGTGCCGGCGCGCGCGTACCCGGCTGGTGCGAGCCGCCCTGCGCTGTCGAGCCCGCCAGCGAAGAGGTAGACGTCGCTGATCCCTGAACCGCGAATGCGCGAGGCGAGCAACCGCAGGTCGGCAGGGCTTCGCCGGCCTTCGAGCCAGGCGTGCCCCATCCACAGGGCGTCGTGCCCGGTCGACCTGGCATCGGCCGCCACGGGGCCGCCATCCGCGTGGCCAAGCAGCAAGCCGGCCGTGGCCACAAGCACCACGATGACGATGAGCAGCGCTGCCAGCCGGATCCAGATCCACCCGAGGACGCCTTGCGGGGGCGCGGACGCCGGACCGGACCGCCCCCAGCCGCCAAGGGACGGGGTGCCACCAGATCCAGCGCCACCAGAACCGGTACCGCCAGAACCGGTACCGCCAAATCCAGTCCCACCAGAACCGGAGTCGCCCGACCATCTCCGCCCCGCCTGGCGCACGCCGCGTAAGCCAGTGCCGCGTAAGCCAGTGCCCCGTAAGCCAGTGCCCCCTGAGCTAGCGCGCCCTGAGCCAGTGCCACCTGGCCGGCTGCCCGCCCGGCGCGGGCTTCGTGCCCAGAAGGGGCCGCGTCCGCCTGCTGGCACCCGGCATCCCTCCTTCTCCGCGAGCCGCCTGTTGTCATTGGCCGTCCCGGGGACATGCGACCATGGACGTCGGCAAGTTTGCGCGGTCACCGGCCGAGGCCGCCCTGGCACCCGCTTCACGCGCTCCGGGGCGGCAGCCAAGGCAACGACCCGGGCCCGGCACGAGACCGCGTACCTGACCATTGAACCCTGAACTGGAACCGTGAACCCGACGACGCGCAGACGGACATGCCGTACCACCGACAGCCGTGCCACCGACAGCCGTGCCACCGACACCTGAGCCGGGCCGTACCGACCCCGCGGTGATTCGCAACTTTTGCGTCATCGCGCACATTGATCACGGTAAGTCCACGCTCGCTGACCGTATGCTCCAGCTCACCGGTGTCGTCGGCGACCGGCAGATGCGCGCGCAGTATCTGGACCGGATGGACATCGAGCGGGAACGCGGCATCACCATCAAGAGCCAGGCCGTCCGGCTGCCCTGGACCGGCCCGGACGGCACGACGTACGTTCTCAACCTCATCGATACCCCAGGGCACGTCGACTTCTCCTACGAGGTATCGCGCTCACTCGCGGCCTGCGAGGGCGCTGTCCTGCTTGTTGACGCCGCGCAGGGAATCGAGGCACAGACGCTTGCCAACCTTTACCTGGCGCTCGACGCGGACCTGCAGATCATCCCTGTCCTCAACAAGATCGATCTGCCCGCCGCGCAACCGGACGCGTACGCGCGTGAGCTTGCCGGGATCATCGGCTGCGAGCCGGACGACGTGCTCCGGGTTTCGGCCAAGACCGGCGCGGGCGTGACCGAACTCCTGAACGCCATTGTCGAGCGAGTCCCGCCGCCGTCAGGCGACGCCGAGGCCCCGGCGCGCGCGATGATCTTCGACTCGATCTACGACACCTACCGCGGCGTCGTGACCTATGTCCGGGTGTTCGATGGGCTTTTGTCCGCCCGGGAGCGCAGCCTGATGATGGCGACAGGCTCGGCACACGAAACGCTCGAGGTGGGCGTGATCTCGCCGGAGCCGCAGCCGCGTCCCGGGCTGGGCGCGGGCGAGGTCGGTTACCTGATCACCGGCGTGAAGGACGTCAGCCAGGCACGGGTGGGCGACACGGTGACAAGCGCGCGCCACCCCGCCGCGCATCCGCTGCCCGGCTACGCTGACCCGAAGCCGATGGTGTTCTCCGGGCTTTATCCGCTTGACGGCGACGACTACCCAGAGCTGCGTGACGCGCTCGACAAGCTGCGGCTGAACGATGCCGCGCTCATCTACGAGCCGGAAACGTCCGCGGCGCTCGGGTTCGGCTTCCGCTGCGGGTTCCTCGGCCTGCTGCACATGGAGATCGTCAGAGAACGGCTCGAGCGCGAGTTCGGCCTCGAGCTGATCTCGACCGCCCCTAACGTCGTTTACCGGGTCGTGCTGGACTCTGGGCAAGAACTGATTGTCACCAACCCCAGTGATTACCCGGGGGGCTCAGGACCGCCCGGGTCCGGCGCCGCGCGGGGCGCCACGGTGCTCCCCAGGGCGGGCACCTCGGACGGGAAGGTCGAGAAGGTCTTCGAGCCAGTGGTCCGTGCCACCGTGCTCGCGCCGAGTGAATACATCGGGCCGATCATGGAGCTGTGCCAGGGCAGGCGCGGCAGCCTCCTCGGCATGGACTACCTGTCCGCCGAGCGGGTCGAGATCCGCTACACGATGCCGCTCGCTGAGATCATCTTCGACTTCTTCGACCAGCTCAAGTCGCGTACTCGAGGTTACGCATCACTCGACTATGAGCCGGCTGGCGAGCAGGAGGCCAATCTGGTGAAGGTCGACATCCTGCTGCAGGGCCAGCCGGTTGACGCGTTCAGCCAGATCGTGCACGCGGACAAGGCCCGCGATTACGGCGTCGCGATGACGGCCAAACTGAAGGAGCTGATCCCGCGCCAGCAGTTCGAGGTGCCCATCCAGGCGGCGATCGGCTCGCGCGTCATCGCCCGCGAGAACATCCGCGCCGTGCGCAAAGACGTGCTGGCCAAGTGCTACGGCGGCGACATCACCCGCAAGCGCAAGCTGCTTGAGCGGCAGAAGGAGGGCAAGCGGCGGATGAAGACCATCGGCCGCGTGGACGTGCCGCAGGAGGCGTTCGTCGCCGCGCTGTCCACTCAGCCGACCAAGCAGCGCTGACCCGGCGGGCTTGTTAAGGCAAGACCTGAAATGATCCCGGACGGCTGCCGCGGATGCGGCATCGATTGGTGCGGGGGGATCCCGGGGGGTCGCCCCTCCGGGGACGGCACCGATCCCGGACGGCTGCCGCGGATGCGGCATCGATTGGTGCGGGGGGATCCCGGGGGCCCCGGAGACGGGCCCCGGGTGGGGCACCCGAGCTTAAGGGTTCGCCACGGCTCGCCCACCACCGTTAACCTGATTCGCATGGGGTTGGCAGCGTCGGCAAGGGTCATTTCGATCAACACGGGGCGCAGTGTGGCCGCGGAGTGGGCTGGCGCGCTGAAGCGCACCGCGATCGACAAGCGTCCGGTAACCGGCCCGGTGGGCCAGGGCCGCCGCGGCGATCCTGTCGCCGTCGGCAGGCTCGGCCTGGCAGGGGATGAGCAGGCCGACAGGAAACATCACGGCGGGTACGAGCAGGCCGTGTACACGTATGCCCGCGAGGATCTGGACTATTGGGTGGAACGTCTCGGCCGTGAGCTGCCTAACGGCACGTTCGGTGAGAACATCACGACGGGTGCCCTTGACATTTCAGCCGCGCTGATCGGGGAGCGCTGGCAGCTGGGCTCCGCGGTGGTCGAGGTCACCGGACCGCGGATCCCTTGCGCCGTCTTCCAGCACTGGCTTGGTGAACACCGCTGGGTACGGCGCTTCTCCGCCGCGCAACGGCCAGGCGCCTATCTGCGGGTAACCCAGCAGGGTGCGGTCGCGCCTGGCGATCGGGTGGTGGTCCTGGACCGGCCGACGGCCAGCGTCACCGTCGCCGAGTCGATGCGCGCGTACTACGGCGATTCTGCGCTGCTGCTGCGGCTACTCAAGGTCCCAGGACGCGGCCCGCAGTGGGACGAGGTCGCCCGCCGGGTGCTCCGGGCGGCCGAGCCCGCATCCGACCCGGCATAGGCTGGCCGTTACGGAGGTGGCGGTGCGGGCGGTGCGGGCGGCACTTGGAAGCCCCCGCTGGGCGTGACGACGTGGTGCGTGCTTGCGACGGCCAAGAAGAGGACGGCGACCGAGATCAACGCGATGACAGCTACGCCCATCCACCCCAGAATCAGGCCGACGGTGGCCATGCTCATCCCGGCCTCGCCGGTCCTGCGGATCTGCCGCCGTGCGGCGTGACCGCAGATGACGGCGGGGATGGTGGTCAGAATGGGCGCGAACGGCTGCGAAAGTCCGAGGACAAGTGACGCGATCGCCAGCGCGTTCGTACCACGGGCAGCGGGGTGAGCGGCCATCGGGGCCGGCAGCATGGTCCCGAACGGTCCCGCGGGAAGGTCGCAGGTCAGCGCAGCAAGATCGGCGTACGTACGCGACGCGAAGACGTCGGCCACGCGCTCGTCGTACTCGTCCTTGGTCAGCCGGCCCTCGGCGAACGCGGCCTTGAGCACGTCCACGGCCCTGTCACGATCGCCATGGGATGCTCGCAACCGGCCGTAATCACCGCCCGTCATACCGTGGTCTGGCGCAGTTGCCATGGGCGCCTCCCGCAACGTGTGACCCTTGGTTGAGTCTAACTCGCGGCAGCGCGCATCCGGCCTGGCGCATGCGTTCGACCGGTGATTGCCCGTCGGTTAACGTGGCTCGTCAGCATCGGCAGCGCAGGTGGCACTCGTCCGCACTGCGGATCTGACGGTAACGAGCAACAGGAAACCAGCAGGAAACGAGCGAGATGAGCGCAGCAGCACCCGACGGCGAGCCGGTTCCGCCTGACGGCCAGTTGCCTGCCAGCGCGCTTGGGTGCGCCACGCGGCAGCCGTTCGGTATCTATGTCCATATCCCCTTCTGCGGGACGCGCTGCGGGTACTGCGATTTCAACACCTACACCGCGGCCGAGCTTGGGCCTGGCGTTTCCCGCGGCAGCTACGCGGACCTCGCTATCGCCGAGGTCCGGCTGGCGCGGCGCGTGCTCGGCGCCGCGGACGTGCCCGTGCGCAGCGTGTTCTTCGGCGGCGGCACTCCGACGTTGCTGCCGCCCGCCGATCTGGGGAAGATCCTCTCCGCGATCGGGGTGGAGTTCGGCTTCGAGCGCGGCGTCGAGGTCACGGCCGAGGCCAATCCGGAAACGGTGGACGAGCGTTCGCTGTCCGCACTGCGTGGCCACGGGATCAACCGGATGTCGTTCGGGATGCAGAGCGCGGCGCCGCACGTGCTCGAGGTTCTTGACCGTGTGCACACCCCGGGCAGGCCCGCTCGTTGCGTCGCGTGGGCGCGTGCCGCCGGCTTCACCGGGGTGAACCTCGACCTCATCTACGGCGCGCCAGGCGAGACCGATCAGGACTGGGCGCGCAGCGTGGCGGCCGCCATCGCCGCCGGGCCCGACCATATCTCCGCGTACTCGCTCATCGTGGAGAATGGCACGCGGCTTGCCGCCAGGATCGCCCGCGGCGAACTGCCCGCGCCCGACGACGATGCCGCGGCCGACCGCTACCTCGCAGCGGATGACATGCTGGCCGCCCGCGGGCTGGCCTGGTATGAGATATCCAACTGGGCGGCGGGGGAGCAGTCCAAGTGCCGCCACAACCTGCTGTACTGGACAGACGGCAACTGGTGGGGGATCGGTCCTGGCGCGCACAGTCACGTTGGCGGCACCCGGTGGTGGAACGTCAAGCATCCGGCGGCCTACGCCACCCGGCTGGCCGCGGGGGTCAGTCCGGGGCATGCACGGGAAATCGTCACGCCGGGCCAGCGCGAACTCGAGCAGATCATGTTGCGCACGAGGCTCGCCAGCGGGTGCCCGGTCGGCCTCCTCGGCACGGGTGGACGGGCTGCCGCGAAGCGTGCCGTGGCGGCCGGGCTCGCGGATACGGCGGCGTACGGCTCAGGCCGGGTAGTGCTCACCAGGCGCGGGCGGTTGCTCGCGGACGCCGTCATCCGCGACCTCACGGACTAAGCGGGGGTCGTCCCCCGCGGCTGGCTCAGCGGGGCTCTCGGGTCGTCCCCCGGGCTGGCTCAGCGGGGGTGCGGGGCCGTCCCGGGCTGGCTCAGCGGGGGTGCGGGGGCCGTCCCGGGCTGGCTCAGCGGGGGTGCGGGGGCCGTCCTGGGCTGGCTCAGCGGGGGTCGTCCCCCGGGTCAGCGGTGTGCACGATGTGGACGATGTGGACGCATATCCAGCCCGGAATCCGGTAAAGCTCGCCGCGGTTGGCGGCGACCGCCGCGCGCACGGCGTAGATCAGCAGTGCGAGCCCGGCCGCGATGATCAGCGACAGCCCGACAGACAGGCCCGTCATGACGGTATCGAGCGCGAGGATGCCGCCGATGATCACAAACGAGAGTGAGTAGAGAACCGTGGTCATCCACAGATTCAGTGCCTGGGCCGCGTGGAAGCGCAGATAGCGTGACTCATTCCGCTTGAGCAGGTAGAGGGCCAGCGGCGGGAGAAATGCGAAGAAGATCATGCCGAGGTAGGCCACCATCGCCCAGAGCAGGTCGTCGTCGCGGCCCGATGGGCCGTACGTGACCGCTTTGCCGCGCGTGTCTTGCGTGCCGCGCGTGTCTTGCGTGCCGCGCGTGTCCTGCGTGCCGCGCGTGTCTTGCGTGTCCGGCTGGTCGTGCGCTAGTGCGGGTGCCCGGTCGCGTACGCCTGAATCGGGGGCCGAGCGACGATCCAGCCGCATGGGCCCCGTGAACGGCCCGCTCGGCGGTCCCGTGTGTGGCCCACCAGGGGTCCTGGCCAGCGGTCTCTCCAGTGGCCCGCGCTGCGCTCCCGTGAAAGGCCCTGCCGCTTCTTGATCGTCAGGGTCACCCGACTCGGCGAACGGTACTCTCGAATACCCCGTCGTTGCCTCCAGTGTCATTGCCTCCAGTGCCTTTCGTTCACTACTACATCCCACCACATCACGATTGGGGGACCTCCCCCTAGTCCGACGCCGTGACGAAGTCGATAAGTTCCTCAACGCTGCGAAGCAGTCCAACCTCCAGGTCGCCGTAGGTGCTCACCGCAGCGAGAATCCGCCGCCACGCGGTGCCGGTATCGGCGGTCGCGCCTGTTCCCCAGCCCAGCGCGGCCACGATGCCCGCTTTCCACGGGATGCCGCGTGGCACCTCCGGCCATCCGTCGATGCCGAGCACAGACGGCTTGACGGCCTGCCAGATGTCAACGAACTCGTGCCCTGTGACGTGCACATGCGGCGACCTCACCGCGGCAGCGACGCGGCTTTCCTTCGACCCGGCGACGAGGTGATCTACCAGGATGCCGAGTCGGCGGTTCGGCCCTGGATCGAACTCGGTCACGAGCGTCGGCAGGTGATCGACTCCCTCGAGGTACTCCACGACGACACCTTCGATCCGCAGGTCGTCGCCCCAGATCTTTTCCACGAGTTCAGCGTCGTGCAGCCCTTCGACGTAGATCCTGCTCGCTCTGGCCACCCGCGCCCTTTCCTGCGGCAACGCCAGCGAGCCTGACGGTGTCCGCGCCCGGCCTTGGGACGAACCCCGGCCAGGCGGCGCCTGCCGGATCAGGGTCACCGGCTGGCCCTCAAGCAGGAACGTGGCAGCCGCGAGCGGGAAAACCCGGTGCCTGCCGAATCGATCCGCCAGCGTCACAGCCTGTTTGTCACAGGCCACGACCGCGCCGCAAAAGGTGGCGTCAGCAGTCTCCACGACCAGCCCTGGAGCGGCCTCGACCTGCGGCAACTGCCCGTCCCGGCGACCATGAGCGCCGCGCGGTCCTCGCCAGTGCCCAGCGAGCACGTCATGCCCGTAGTCCCTGCTGCGCATAACCGCCCTTCGCCCTTGGCCGCCACGCTGATCCACGTCCGCTGCCTAGCGTTCTGCACGGGTCCGCGCGCTTTGCCGCGCTAGCCCCGCGCCCGGACGCTACCTCAAACACCGGCCTGGCCGCGCGGGAACGGAAGCGCCGCGCCGGTGGTTCTTCCATAGAGTAGGAGATTTGCTGCTACGGATAGTCCACTGTCGAGGAGCCTTAGTCGCGCAATACACTTGGCACTCGGGAGTTATGAGTGCCAAGGAGGTGAGCACGTGCTCGACGACCGCAAGCTAGAGGTGCTGCGCACAATCGTCGAGGATTACGTGTCCACCAACGAGCCGGTCGGCTCGAAGGCCCTTGTCGACCGGCACAGTCTGGACGTGTCCCCGGCGACCATCCGCAATGACATGGCCATACTCGAGGAGCAGGGTTACATCACGCAACCGCACACGAGCGCGGGCCGGGTGCCGACTGACAAGGGCTATCGCCTGTTTGTGGACCGGTTGTCTGGCGTTAAGCCGCTGTCGGTGGCGGAGCGGCGGGCGATCGAGACGTTCCTCGCGGGTGCGTACGACCTTGATGACGTGGTCACCCGTACTGTCCGGCTGCTTGCCCAGCTAACCCGGCAGGTCGCGGTGGTCCAGTACCCGTCGTTGACGAGGTCGGCGGTCCGGCATGTTGAGCTCGTGCCGCTCGCGGGCCGGCGGCTGCTCCTTGTCCTGATCACTGGTAGCGGCCACGTGGAGCAGCGCGCGGTCGACCTTCCCGACGCGATGACCGATGACGAGATCGCGCATCTGCGTGCCGTGCTCAACGCGTCGCTCGATGGGCGTTGGATCACCGATGCGCCGCGCATCGTGTCTAGCCTGCCGGACAGGCTGGAGCCGGCCGCGAGGCCGAATGCCGTGGCGGTGTTCTCCGCGATTCTGGAGATACTTGTCGAGAACCACGACGGGAGGGTCGTGTTCGGCGGCGCGGCCAACCTGGCCGCCGCTGCGGACTTGTCCATTGGCCTGCGTGAGGTCCTCGAGGCGCTCGAGGAGCAGGTGGTGCTGATTCGCCTGCTGGGTGAGGCGGCCGAACCCGCCTCGGTTACGGTGCGGATCGGCGCGGAGAACCCGGTAGAGGGATTGCGAGGCACGTCGGTGGTGACGACTGGTTACGGCGGGGGAGACCAGGTTGTGGCGAGGCTCGGCGTGCTCGGGCCGACCCGGATGGACTATCCCGGTGCGATGGCGGCCGTGCGGGCTGTCGCACGGTACGTGAGCCAGATTCTGGCGGGGTCGTAGTGGCGACCGACTACTACGCGGTGCTCGGCGTCCGGCGCGATGCTAGCCAGGACGAGATCAAGAAGGCCTATCGCAGGCTCGCGCGTGAGCTGCACCCGGACGTCAACCCGGACCCGCAGACCCAGGAACGGTTCAAGGAGATCACCCAGGCGTATGAGGTGCTCTCGGACGCCGAGAAGCGTCAGATGTACGACCTGGGCGCCGACCCGTTCGCCCCGACCGGCGCTGCCGGGCCGGGCGGCTTTGCCGCCGGGTTCCCGTTCAGCGACATCATGGACGCTTTCTTCGGGGCCGGCGCGGGTTCACGCGGGCCACGCAGCAGGGCACGCAGGGGCAGGAACGCGACGCTGCGGGTCGAACTCGATCTCGCCGAATGCGCTTTCGGCACCACCAGGGAACTAGTGGTCAACACGGCGGTCGTCTGCCCCACCTGCTCGGGTGAGGGCACGGCGCCAGGGACACATCCGGAGACATGCGAGGTCTGCGGCGGGCGCGGCGAGGTGAGCCAGGTGACCCGCTCCTTCCTCGGCCAGGTGATGACCACCCGGCCGTGTCCACGGTGTGGTGGGCACGGCACGGTGATTCACCATCCGTGTCCCGAATGCGACGGGGATGGCCGGGTCCGTACCCGCCGTACCATCAAGGTGCCGATCCCGGCTGGCGTGGAGGATGGAACGCACATCCAGCTCGCCGGGGAAGGCGAGGTCGGCCCAGGCGGCGGGCCGCCAGGTGACCTGTTCCTCGAAATCGTGCAGCGCCCGCACCCGATTTTCGAACGGCGCGGCGACGACCTGCACTGCACGTTGACGATCCCGATGGCTGCCGCCGCCCTCGGCGCGACGCTGTCGGTGGAAACCCTGGATGGCAAGCAGCAGGTCGATATCCGGCCTGGCAGCCAATCTGGTCAGGCGATCCCGTTGTACGGCAAGGGCATGCAGCACCTGAACGACAGCGGCCGCGGCGACCTGGTAATACATGTGACCGTCGAGACGCCCACCAAGCTGGATGCGGAGCAGGAGCACCTGTTGCGTGAATTGGCCCGGCTGCGCGGCGAGGAAGCGCCTCCTGGCAAGTTCGCGCCTGGATCGCAGGGATTGTTTTCCCGGCTGCGCGATGCCTTCAACGGCCGTTAGCGCGCACGCGCGGGGGCTGCCCTGAGCGCGCCCGTCTTCCTTGCCGAGCCCTCCAAACTCGGCGCGGACAACGTGGTGCTGGCCGGCGCCGAGGGCAGGCACGCGGCGACGGTGCGGAGAATCAGGCCTGGCGAGCGGGTTGATCTGACGGACGGCGCCGGGCAGATCGCCGAGTGCGTCGTGATCAGAACAGCGCAGGGGCGCCTGGATCTCAGGGTCGTGACACGGCACACGCAGCCGCAGCCAGAGCCCGCCCTCGCCGTCGTTCAGGCGATCCCGAAAGGCAGCAGGGGAGAGCTCGCGGTCGAGTTGATGACGGAGGCCGGGGTGGACGTTATCGTCCCGTGGGCGGCGGAGCGTTCCATACCGCGATGGCAGGGCGCGCGGGGCGAGAAAGCCGTTTCCCGTTGGCGTGATACCGCACGCGAGGCGGCGAAGCAGGCGAGGCGGGCGTGGCTGCCCGATGTCACGCAGCCGGCGGTGACGCACGAGGTGGCCGCGATGATCAAGGCGGCCACCTGCTCTGTCCTGCTCGAACCTGGCACGAGCACGCGGCTCGCCGATGTGCGGATGCCCGGAACGGGAAATGTGATCCTCATCGCCGGGCCGGAAGGCGGCATCACCGAGGCGGAGGGCAGCGCATTCGCCGCCGCGGGCGCGGTGCCCGCCAGGCTCGGCCCATCGGTGCTCCGTACCTCAACGGCCGGCGCGGTAGCAGCGGCGGTGCTCCTCAGCCGTACCGGCCGATGGTGAAGTGACTCCTCGACCCGCCCGTCGGGGGCGCTCCAATCCTTCAGGCCGCGGGTTAGGGCGTGGTCAGGGTGTGCGTCGCTCGTGCCGATTTGTGCCTGTCCGGGCTGGCGGACGGCCAGGGTGACGGCGACCACGACGAGACGGACGGCGTCGGCGAGGGTGTCGGTTTCGGCGACTTTGTCGCTTTCGGCGACCTAGTGGGTGTCGGGGACTTTGTCGCTTTCGGCGACCTAGTGGGTGTCGGGGACTTTGTCTTTGTCTTTGTCTTTGTCTTTGTCTTTGTCGGTGTGGGCTTCGATGCGGCGCGCGAGGCAGCCTTTGTCGTTCCCGTGCATGCTCCTCTTGTCGCGCTCGCGCTGGGCGAGGGGTGGGCCCGGCTCGTTGCAGGCGTCGCGCTGGACTCGCACGGGGTCGCGGACGCGATGATGGCCGGTTGACTCGATGTGCTGAAGGCCGACTGTGGCGGACTGGACGTTACCGGCGGTGCGACCCCTTGCTGGCCCGATCCCTGGCTGCCTCCTTGACCGCCCACTTGCTGCCCGCTTTGGCTGTCCGGGGTTGTCAATCCGACCGTGACACCTACACCCTGCCGCAGGCCGGGCACAGCGAGGACCGTCACAGAAACGGCGATGAGGACGGCTCCGCCGGTGGCAAGTACCGGGCGCAGCCAGCCTTCGCCTGCGCGCAGCCGGCCGGGCACGGAGGACCTCAGGGCCACCGCGATCGAGGCGATGGCCGACAGCACCGACGCGATGGCGGGCAGCAAGACAGACTTGATGGCCGCGACTGCCGGCCGCAGATCGGGCAGGCCGGTCCGCAGGTCGGCGAGGGCGGATCGCAGCCAGCCAAGGAACAGGCCGAAGCTGTCCGGGGCCCGCTCGTGCGCGATCCTGCTGCGGATCCGCTCCAGGCCGTCCTCGGAGGGCACGACGCTGTCTGCGGCCGCGTGCAACGCACGGCGCAGGCGCTCGCCGTAGTCTGGTTCCGGTTCGGTCATGACTCCTGCTCCAGCACGCTGCGGAGCGCGGCCATGCCCCGCGCCGTGTGACTTTTCACCGCTCCCTTGCTGATCCCCATGGTGGTTGCGATCTGCGCTTCCGACAGATCCGCGTAGTAGCGCAGCACCAGCGCCTCCCGCTGGCGGGCGGGCAGATCCCGCAGCGCGGCGATGACCGCCGACCGCTCCAGCAAGGCAATCGCCCCCAGTTCGGCGCTTGGCGCGTCCGGCGCCGGTTTCGGCGCGTACTTATCCACCACCGCCCTATGCCGCAGCACCGACCGGGATCGGTTGACCACCGATTGGCGCAGATAAGAAAGCGCCTTGTCGCCGTCACGCAGCCGCCGCCAGGCTGCGTGCATCGCCACGAACGCGTCCTGCACGACCTCCTCCGCGGTGGCGGCGTCACGGACAAGAATCGCCGCCAAGCGCACCAGCGACTGATAGTTCGCGCTATACAGCGCGCACACCGCATCGTCGGAAAACTGCTCGGCCGCGATCGAACCCATAACGCTTCCCGCCACAAGGGTTTCGGTCACGTCAGTGTGACGCGCGGCCTTGCCGCTAGGTTCACCGATGGTCATGGCTGTTCGGCGTTGTCCGGGTCCAGGCAACCGGTGGCCGAGGAGTGCCTGGATCATCCGCAGGAGTGCCTGGATTCCTGGGAGTGCCTGGATGCCTAGGAGCGCCTGGGCGCCTGGGAGTACCTGGGCGCCTAGGAGTACCTGGGCGCCTGGGAGTGCCTGGAGAGGGTGCGGTTAACGTCCGGCGCGCCGTCGAGCGCACCAGGGGAGCACGCAGCGTGCCCACGAGGGCAGCACGTTCCGTGTGATGAGCACATCGCCTGCTCGCCGCTGCCTCGCCGTATCGGCACCATTGTCGGCACGGTTGCGTGCGAGCCTCGGCGTGTTCGCGCGCCGTGACGGCGCCGTGTTCGCCGTCTTCGCGCGCCGTGACGGCGCCGTGTTCGCCGTGTTCGCGCCCCGTGACGGCGCCACGTTGCCGCCTGGCCGCGGGCCCGTGTCCCGCGCGGACGCTGCTGGCATGCGTCCTAACCCGCTGATCCCGGCCGCTGGCTGAGCCGACACTTATATTCGGCGGTCTCCCGGCCGTCGATCGCCGCTGCTCGGTCATGCTTCAACGCCACCCCTGCCGACTCCGCGCCGCCCGCCTCTGTCCGGCCACCCGGCTGACGTGCTCTTTCCTTTGTCGCGGCCATGCGGTGATTGCGGCGGGTTTTCACGAAATCGTAATCACAGCAAGGTATGCGCACCAGGGGTCCCCTGGCCTAGCTACCGCTCGCGACGGGTAGCCCGCTGGGCGCTCGCGCTACAGGCAACCCCATGAACGCTCGCTCCACCATGGACAAGCCAAGAATATGGTGGGCGGCCACAACGTGTGCGGCTTACACACATGTTCCAACAACGGTGCGTTCGGGCCGGTTCGCGGTGCGCAGCCGCAGCGGATACGATCTTTAGGTGCCTGACTGCTTGTTCTGCAAGATTGCTGCCGGTGAGCTCCCAGCTGAGCGGGTTATGGAGAGCCACCGCACGATGGCGTTCCGTGATATCAACCCACAGGCTCCCGTCCATGTGCTTGTCATCCCGAAGGAACACCATCCGGACGCGGCAGCGCTGGCCGGGGCTGCCGACGGCCTGCTCGCTGAGGTGGTCGGTCAGGCGCATCGAGTGGCAATGGCCGAGGGTGTCAGCGACGATGGTTATCGTCTGGTTTTCAACACAGGTTCGCGCGCCGGTCAGACAGTTTTCCATGCGCACGTCCACGTACTTGGCGGCCGTGCCATGGCCTGGCCGCCTGGCTAAGCGGGCGGCTGGCTGGTGGCGCCGGGTAGTGCCGGCTAGCGGCCGGTAAATGCTCCTGTAGACGAGTCTGTCCGGAGCGCTGCTGTCGGGAGCGCTGCTGTCGGGAGCGCTGCTGTCCGGAGCGCTGCTGTCCGGAGCACTGCCAAGCCGCTACCATGTTCGCGGCTGCCAAGCCGCTAGCATGGTAGGTGCACGCGAGCGTGGGCCTGTGGGGGAGCCGGGGGTCGTCTCCTTGGCCAGCAGAGCGGGCGGAGAAACGAGTATTGGCCGATTCATCGAGTGATTCCCGCACTCGCGGTGAAAGGACCGTCGTAAGTGCGGCGCGCGAGGAGAGCACCACGCCACAGCCACGGCCGAGCACCGGGGACGGACGGTCCCAAGTCAAGATCGTAGTTCCCGGTGACCATTCAATGGTCAGCCTGCTGGGTTCGGGGGATGAACTCCTGCACGTTATCGAGCGTGGATTCGACGCCGACATCCACGTGCGGGGTAACGAGATCACTGTCACTGGGCAACCATATGAAAATGCCCTGGTCACGAGGCTGTTTGAGGAATTGATCGAGCTTCTGGGCAGCGGCGCGGAACTGTCCGCGGACGCCGTGGAGCGGAGCTTGTCGATGCTGCGCCGCGGCGGCGGCGAGCGCCCGGCCGACGTGCTCACACTGGACATACTGTCCTCCCGCGGCCGGACGATCCGCCCGAAAACGGTGAACCAGAAGCGCTACGTCGATGCGATCGATCATCACACGATCGTGTTCGCCATCGGTCCTGCGGGCACCGGGAAGACGTACCTGGCCATGGCGAAGGCCGTGAAGGCGCTGCAGGCCAAGCAGGTCAACCGGATCATTCTGACCAGGCCAGCCGTGGAGGCTGGCGAGCGTCTCGGCTTTCTCCCTGGAACGCTCTACGAGAAGATCGATCCTTACCTGCGACCGCTGTATGACGCCCTGCACGACATGATCGATCCAGACTCGATCCCGCGGCTGACGTCGGCTGGCACGATCGAGATCGCACCGCTCGCCTACATGCGCGGCCGCACCCTGAACGACTCGTTCATCATTCTGGACGAGGCGCAGAACACCTCGCCTGAGCAGATGAAGATGTTCCTCACCCGGCTCGGGTTCGGGTCGAAAGTCGTGGTCACAGGCGACGTGACGCAGGTTGACCTGCCGGCTGGGCAGCCCAGTGGCCTGCGTGTGGTGCAAGAAATTCTCGAAGGCCTGGACGATATTCATTTCACCCGGCTGACCAGCCACGACGTTGTGCGGCACCGGCTGGTCGGTGACATCGTCGACGCGTACGAGCGGTATGACGCCCGCAGCAAGCCTGCTGGCACGCTCGCCGCGGGCCAGCAGGGCACACGCCTCCAGCGCGGCCAGCGCAAACGTGGGCGGTGACCGGGCCTGATGAGGCCGCAGGTGAGTGCGAGTAGCCATTGAGTATCGACATCGCGAACGAATCCGGCGTCGCCGTCAGTGAGGAGGCACTCGCGGGACTTGCCGCGCACGTGCTTGGCAGGCTGCGCATCCACCCCCTCGCCGAACTGTCCGTGCTGCTGGTCGACGAGCGGGCGATGACCGACCTGCATCAGCGGTGGATGGGCGAGCCGGGTCCCACCGACGTGCTTGCCTTCCCCATGGACGAGCTGCGGCCACCGCACATGAGCGGCGCCCGCGCGATGGGTGGGGGGCACGAGCCGGAGCCGGTTCCTGGCCTGCTCGGCGACGTCGTACTGTGCCCGCAGGTCGCGGCGAGGCAGGCGCAGGCACAGGGGCACCGCACCGAGGACGAGGTCGAGCTCCTGTGCGTCCACGGCATTTTGCATCTGCTCGGATACGATCACGCCGACCCTGAAGAACATGCCACGATGTTCGGCCTGCAGGAGCAGCTGCTCGCGTCCTGGCGCGCATCCTCCCGTGGCGCCAGCGAGACAGATGTGGATCTTCCTGGGACGGCGGGGGAGCCGCGTGGCGGCGCGACACGCGGCGGCGTGTCGCAGGAAGAACATGCCGGGGAGCCGCCCAGGGAGGCCCCTGGAGGGCGGGAAAGGCCTGGGTGATGTCGCCCATGGGGTGGCTTGTGTCCGGTGCGGTCCTGCTGACGATCCTGGCTGGTCTGTGCGCGAGCGCCGAGGCCGCGCTTGCCCGCGTGTCCAGGGTGCGCGTACAGGAACTTGTTACGCAGGGCCGCCGTGGTTCTGATCGGCTGCGCGAGATGCTGACCGACGCGCCGCGTTCGCTGAACGTCGTGCTGCTCTTGCGGGTGAGTTTCGAACTGTCCGCGGTTGTCGTCGTCACGGCTGCGTTCGTCCGGCTCTTCGGTCCTGGCGCGCGGGCGTTTTGCACGGCCGTGGCGGTCATGATCGTGGTCAGTTATATCGCTGTCGGCGTGACTCCGCGCACTCTCGGCCAGCAGCATGCGGACCGGGTGGCGCTCGGCGCGGCGACGGTCCTGTACCCGGTGGTCCGGGTGCTCGGCCCGCTCACCAGATTGCTGATCAGCCTCGGCAACGCGCTCACCCCTGGCAAAGGGTTCCGCGGCGGCCCGTTCGCGTCCGAGGCTGAGCTGCGGGATCTCGTCGACCTGCTCGAGCAGCGCAGGGTGATCGAGCCGGGCGAGCGGGAGATGATCCATTCCGTCTTTGAGTTCGGCGACACCTTGGTGCGCGAGGTGATGGTTCCGCGCACGGACATCGTCTTCATCGAACGCTCCAAGACTCTCCGCCAGGCGCTTTCGCTGGCGTTGCGTAGCGGCTTCTCCAGGATCCCCGTTGTCGGTGAGAACGAGGACGATGTCGTCGGCATTGCCTATATCAAGGACATCGTGGCGCGGAGCCATGAATACCGCGACGGCGAGTCGGTGGAGAAGGTCGAGTCGATCATGCGGTCGGCAACGTATGTGCCCGAGAGTAAGCCGATCGACGAACTGCTACGGGAGATGCAGGCGCGGCAGATCCATCTCGCCATCGTCATCGACGAGTACGGCGGCACAGCCGGCCTCGTTACCATCGAGGACATCCTCGAAGAACTCGTCGGTGACATCGCCGACGAATACGACCGCGAGCAGCCAGCGGTCGAATGGCTGGCTCCAGACAAGGCTAGGGTGACTGCGCGACTGGGTGTAGACGAGCTTGCCGACCTGTTCGGCGTCACCATCGAGGCCGAAGATGTCGAGACCGTAGGCGGCCTGCTCGCCCACGCGCTCGGCCGGGTACCCATTGCGGGTTCTGTGGCGAAGGTGGCTGGCCTGCGCCTCACTGCGGAGAGCCTGGCGGGCAGGCGCAATCGGATCTCGACAGTAGTGGTGGAACGCGTACGTGCGACGGCCGCGCGGCCAGGCGGTCCTTCGGCGTAGCGTGGCATCCTCACCGGCGCAACCATCGTGCCGTGAGATGCTGCCGTCGCCTGCGAGGGCTGCCGATGTCCGGGCGAACTAGGGGGCGGGAGTGGCAGGGTGAGTGCATGATCGCGGGCATCGACGTGGCCGTTGCCTTAACTGCTGCGGGTGACCGTCGTTGCATCTACCGAACGGCTCCAGCACATGTTCCGAACATCTCCCGAACGGCTGCCGCGCGCCGCTTTCCGGCAACCAGCGCTGGTGGCCAGCCAAACGGGGTCCTGGTGGTCGGCCGAACGAGCGGCGGGTTTCTGGTGGTGGGCCGAACGAGCGAGCTGGGGTCCTGGTGGCCGGCCGAACGAGCGGTCGGCCCTGTGGCCGGCCGAATGAGCGGCCGGGCGGGTCCTTGTGGCCGGCCAACTGAGCGGGCGGGCCCAGATGGCCAGCCAACAACCGAGTGAAGGTGACGAGATGGATCCCGATCCCGAGGACGTGAAGATCATTACGCTGGCGCGGTCAACGCGGGCGCGAGTTTCCGCGTCAGAGGGCGCGGCGGTGCGCGACGAGACTGGGCGGACGTACGCAGCGGCCGCCGTATCGCTGCCCTCGCTCCGGCTTTCCGCGCTGCGCCTCGCGGTCGCCATGGCGGCATCGAGCGGAGCGACGAACCTGGCCGCCGCGGCTTGGGTCAGCGACGCGGATGCGCCCGACCCGGGTGACATCGCCGCGGTCCGTGATCTCGGGCCGGCCGCAGTGGTGATCAACGCCGCGCCCGACGGCACGATCCGCTCGACGCACACCGCCTGAGGCAGCCGGCCACCGAGCAGCCGGCCACCGAGCAGCCGGCAACCTTTGACCGATGTCCCAACGGGTGCCAGTTTTGGCGCCGAGCGGCGATCGATCTTGGATTGCGGTCGGCGGCCGTTTGCCGCGCTGCCGCGCAGTCGCGCATCACTGGGCCTGCTGACCGCAAGCAGGTGCCGTTCCGCCTGCTGAGCGCGTAACCGGGCCGACGGGAGTTAGGCTGGGCCAGGTTGCTTGCGCATGGACTTGCGCCAGACGAATTTCAGGCCTGACCAGTCGTGATCGAGCGCTGCTACCTTGACATCGACCACACCGACCGGCAGCAGCAGCTCGCGAAGGCCATTTTCTGTGATGTCGGATGAGTGGCCGACCGCGCGTCGGGGCCACGCGATCCACAGCGAACCATTCGCGGTGAGGCTCACTGCTAGCTCGGCCAGCTCACGTTCGAGCTGCCGCCGCGAGCGGCAGAAGACGACCGTGATGTCAGCCGGATCGGCCGATGGCGCTGCGCGTCGGGCGACGCCCACATCCGGCGGGAGCCCTGGAATGACCCAGCCCGCTGGCGCGTGCTTGAGCTGTACCCGGTGCCCGGATCTCACCCCGAGCTTTTTGGCGAGCGGCGTGCCCGAGTACCCCGCGGCTCGGCTATGAGTTGTCTCAGTCATGGCAGTGTCGCAGTCATGGCAGTGTCGCAGCCATCGCAGTGTCGCAGCCATCGCAGTGTCTCAGTCATGGCAGTGCCACAGCCATCGCAGTGTCTCAGTCATGGCAGTGCCGCAGCTATGGCAGTGCCGCAGCCATGGCAGTGCCGCAGCCATGGCAGTGTCTCAGTCATGGAAGCCCAATCGTCGGAGCTGCTTCGGGTCCCGCTGCCAGTCCTTTGCGATCTTGACCCTGAGGTCCAGGTAAACCCTGCTGCCAAGGAGCGCCTCGATTTGCCGGCGTGCATGGCTGCCGACGTCCTTGAGCCTGGCGCCCTTGGTACCGATGACGATGGCCTTCTGGCTCGGCCGCTCCACGTACATGAACGCATGGATGTCGATGAGCCCGCTGTCGCCGCGCCGCGGCGACATTTCCTCCACCAGCACGGCAATCGAATGCGGTAGCTCGTCCCTGACTCCCTCAAGTGCGGCCTCGCGGATCAGCTCGGCGACCAGCTGCTGCTCCGGCTCGTCCGTCAGCTCCCCGGCCGGGTAAAGCGGAACGCCTTCAGGCAGATGCGAAACGAGCACATCGGCGAGGACATCAAGCTGGTCACCGGTGACGGCGGACACGGGGACGATGTCCGCCCAGCTACCGAGGCGGTCGACGGCCGTGAGCTGGCTGGCAACCTGGTCCCTCGAGGCCTGGTCGGTCTTGGTGACGATGGCGACGACGGGCGTCTTGCTCAAGGCGCCGAGCTCACGAGCGAGGAACCTGTCCCCACGGCCCACGGGCTCCGCGGCGGGCACGCAGAAGCCGACCACGTCGACCTCGGTCAGGGTGGAGCGGACCAGGCTGTCCAGCCGTTCGCCGAGCAACGTCCGCGGCTTGTGAAGTCCCGGGGTGTCCACGAGGATGAGCTGCGCATCCGGTCGGTGCACGATCCCCCGCACCGCTCGCCTGGTCGTCTGCGGGCGGCTGCTCGTGATCGCCACCTTGGTGCCCACGAGCGCGTTCATCAGGGTTGACTTGCCCACATTCGGCCGGCCCGCGAAGCAGGCGAAACCGGAACGGAACGCAGGCCCTCCGGACAGGGGTGGCGAGTTCACGATGCCGATTCTCCTCCACCTGGCGCGCAACCATAATCGCGCGCTAGCTCCCCATCGCACACTATGGCCCCATCACGCTCACCAGCATGGATATGAGGCGTTGCCGCTATCGTGCGCCGTCAGGGTCGCTGGGCCAAGGAGCGTCGCCGGGCTCGATAGTCCCATAACTGGCTTCTACGGCACATACGTCATGTGGGGAATGCTATGAATCTCTGAAATCATCCGGCAGGATGTGATGGCGCGGTTCACCGTGTCTCGGGGAAAGGGGAGAGCCCGTTGCTGATCATTTTCGGCCTCAAGGTCTTCTTCCGCACCGTCGGCCAGGGCGTGTTCCATTGCCCACGCTGCGGCGGGGACCGCCAGTACCGGCTGCGGGCTGGCCGGCGTTTCTTCACCGTGTTCTTCCTGCCCATCATCCCGCTGAACAAGGCCGGTGAGCACGTCCAGTGCATGGCCTGCCATACGCGCTTCCACACCGACGTGCTCAGGTTGCCGACGGCGGCGCAAATGTCGGCCGCGCTGCCAGCGGGCATGCGCACGGCCGTCGTGACAATGCTCCAGGCGGGCGGCCCCGTCAGCCACATGGCGCGGCAGCAGGCGATCGAGGCAGTTCGCGGTGCGGGCGGCAGCGGCTACAGCCCGGGGAACCTGGACGCGGACCTCGCCCGGCCGGTGCGGCTTGACGCAGGCGCCCTCGCCCAGGTTGGCGCGCAGCTTACACCCGAGGCCAAGGAGTGGTTCTTCGCGCAGGTCGTGCGGATCGCCGTCGCGGACGGCCCGCTTTCAGCGGCCGAGAGGCGGGCCGCGCAGGCGATCGGCCAGGACCTTGGCATGACCCCAGCTCAGACGCTGGGCGTGGTCACCATGACCGAGCAGGCAGCGCCACACGACTGACCTGCTCGACCGTCGGCCGTGAGCGGCGCCGTCACACCGCGACGTCCGCGTGGCTGGCCCGTACGCGCGGCTGGCCGGTGACGCCGAATCGCCGGCGACAGCGAGCGGAGCCGTTCAGTCTGATACCGTCATAACTGTGCTGCGCGAGCTGCTCCTTCTTAGCAGCCGCGGCGGGGGCCGATAACGGCCGGTTCCCTCGCCGCGGAGTTTTCGGCATGATCGCTGGCCATCCGCTGATTACGAGGGAAAGCAGCTCACGATGAGTACGCAGCAATCGCACGCCCACCACAATCCTGCCCCGCGGCAGACCGTCCCCCAGCAGACCGGCGTCGCCCCGGACGCGGCAACCCAACGACACCACCGAAGCCGTTCCAGCGGCATGCCCTGCCATCGCTATGCGCCGTTCAAAGCGGTCGACCTCCCGGACAGGACCTGGCCAGGGAAGACGATCACAAAGCCGCCGCGCTGGCTGTCCACGGATCTGCGCGACGGCAACCAGGCACTGATCGACCCGATGAGCCCGGCGCGCAAGCACAAGATGTTCGACCTGCTTGTCCGGATGGGCTACCAGGAAATCGAGGTCGGCTTCCCCTCGGCCAGCCAGGCCGATTTCGACTTCGTCCGCGAGCTTATCGAGGGCGAGCGCATTCCTGATGATGTTCAGATCTCGGTATTGACGCAGGCCAGAGACGAGCTGATCGAGCGAAGCGTCCAGTCTCTGATCGGTGCGCGGCGGGCGACCGTGCATTTGTACAACGCGACGGCGCCGCTGTTCCGCCGGGTCGTTTTCGGAGTCGACCGCGAGCAGTGCAAGTCGCTGGCGGCAGACGGTGCCCGCTCTGTGCTCAAGCACGCCGAGGCATATTTGGGCGGCTGCGACTTCGGCTTCGAGTACTCGCCCGAGATCTTCGTGGACACCGAACTCGATTTCGCGGCCGAGGTATGCGAAGCGGTCATGGACGTCTGGCAGCCCGCCGAGGCCAGGGAGATCATCCTCAACCTGCCGTGCACGGTGGAGCGGTCCACCCCGAACGCGTACGCCGACCAGATCGAGTGGATGAGCCGTAACCTGTCCCGGCGCGAGCACGTGTGCCTTTCCGTGCACACCCACAACGACCGCGGCACAGCGGTGGCCGACGCCGAGCTCGCCGTCCTGGCGGGGGCGGACCGGGTGGAGGGCTGCCTGTTCGGCAACGGTGAGCGGACCGGGAACGTTTGCCTGGTCACGCTGGGCATGAACCTGTTCAGTCAGGGCATCGACCCGATGATCGACTTCTCCGACATCGACGAGATCAGGCGCACCGTCGAGTACTGCAACCAGCTGCCGGTGCACCCAAGGCACCCGTACGCGGGCGAACTCGTCTACACCGCGTTCTCCGGCTCCCATCAGGATGCGATCAATAAGGGATTCGACGCGCTGCACCGGGAGGCAGCAGCCGTCGGCGTGCCGATGGGCGAGTTCGCCTGGGCAGTCCCTTACCTGCCGATCGACCCCAAGGACGTGGGCCGCACGTACGAGGCCGTGATCCGGGTGAACAGCCAGTCCGGTAAGGGCGGCGTCGCGTTCGTGATGAAGGCCGAGCATCAGCTCGAGCTGCCGAGGCGGCTGCAGATCGAGTTCTCGCGGGTGATCCAGGCGCACACCGACGCAGAGGGTGGCGAGGTTACGCCCGCGCAGATGTGGGACATCTTCGCCGCCGAATACCTCGCGGACCGCGGCGTCGCGCTGCTCGCCTGCCATACATCGTCTGCGGTGGACGACAAGGATGCCCTCGCGGCCGAGGTGCGGCTGGCGGGCGAGGCCCGTCAACTCGAAGGCACGGGCAATGGGCCGATCTCGGCATTTTGCGACGCACTGGCCGGCGCGGGCATCGGCGTACGCGTACTCGACTACAGCGAGCACGCGCTTTCCGCAGGCAGCGATGCTAAGGCCGCAGCCTTCCTCGAATGCGAGGTCACGGTGGCGGGCAAGGCCGATGGCGCTGCCGATTCCGCCGCGGATCCGGTGGTGCTGTGGGGCGCCGCCATCGATGCCAACACGGTAACGGCGTCGCTGAAGGCGGTGCTGTCCGCGGTCAACCGGGCCCGCCGCGCGTACGGCCCGCGGGCCGCGGTGTCCTGATACCTAACGGCTGCCGCGGCGCGAGCCGTCCGTGGGTCTGCGGGGAGATCCCGGGCCGGCCGGATTACCGGCTGTCCCAAGGCTAGCGCGCCGCGGCGGCCTGGCGGGGCCACCCGGCTCTGCTGCCCAACGCACGCGGCACAATGGCGTAGTGAGCAGTTACCGCGACGAGGGCATCGTCCTTCGCACGCACAAGCTGGGTGAGGCTGACCGCATCATCACCCTGCTCACCAGGCGTAACGGCCGGGTTCGTGCGGTTGCGAAGGGGGTGCGACGCACTACGTCACGGTTTGGCGCCAGGCTGGAGCCATTTACCCACGTGGATCTGCAGATCTATGCGGGACGCTCGCTCGACGTGATCACCCAGGCGGTGACCGTGCGCCCGTACGGTGAACCGTTCGCGGCCGACTATCCGCGTTACACCGCTGGCACCGCGATGCTTGAGACTGCGGAGCGGCTCACACCGATGGAGAAGGAGCCGTCGCTGCGGCAGTTCCTCCTACTTGTCGGGGGCCTGCGCACGCTCGGCGAGGTCGTGCACGACCCGCGGATGGTGCTGGACGCCTACCTGCTACGGTCGCTCGCGGTCGCAGGTTACGCGCCTGCGCTCGAAGAATGCGCCCGCTGCGGCGCGCCCGGCGTAACCGGCGCCGCGGGCGGTGCCGCAGACAGAGCGACGGGCGCTCGGGCCGGATCGCGGGCATTCGCCATCGCCGCGGGCGGCCTGGTGTGCGGCTCGTGCCGTCCGCCAGGTGCGGCGTCGCCTGCCAGTCAGACGGTCGGTTTGATGCTTGCGCTGCTGCGCGGCGACTGGGTGTACGCCGACGCAAGCGAGTCCAGGCACCGGGTAGAGTGCAGCGGCCTGGTGGCTGCTTATCTGCAGTGGCACCTGGAACACTCGATTCGTTCATTGCGACTTGTGGAGCGTGCGTGAAAGATCACGCCAGGCAGCCGGGTCGAGGCCCTGGCCGCCAGTCGCCGCCACCGTCAAGGCAGGAATTCCGTCCCCCAGATCCGCACCCCTCGGGCACCCGTCCGCCCGTCATTCCTGCCGAATTCGTGCCACGCCACGTCGCGCTCGTCATGGACGGCAATGGCCGGTGGGCCAAACAACGGGGCCTGCCAAGGACCGAGGGGCACAAGCGCGGCGAATTCGCTCTCTTCGACGTCATCATGGGAGCGATCGAGCTTGGTATCCCGAACCTCTCCGCCTACGCGTTCTCCACCGAGAACTGGCGGAGGTCGCCGGAGGAGGTCCGGTTCCTCATGGGGTTCAACAGGGATGTCATCAGGCGCCGCCGCGACCAGTTGCACGAGATGGGGGTCCGCGTGCGCTGGGCCGGACGGCGCCCCAGGTTGTGGCGCAGCGTCATTTCCGAGCTCGAGGATGCCGAACGGCTGACTGCCAGAAACAACGTCCTGACCCTGCAGTTCTGCGTGAACTACGGAGGCCGGGCGGAGATCGCCGACGCGGCGGCGGCGATCGCTGAGGACGTGGCGGCCGGCCGCCTGCGGCCGGAGAAGATCGACGAGAAGGTGTTTGCCCGCTACCTTGACGAGCCCGGCCTGCCTGACGTCGATCTTTTTGTCAGGTCGTCGGGTGAGCAGCGGATATCGAATTTCCTGCTCTGGCAGTCGGCCTACGCGGAGCTGGTGTTCCTCGAGACGCTGTTCCCCGACTTCGATCGTCGGCACCTGTGGCATGCTTGCGAGATCTACGCGAGCCGCGATCGCAGGTACGGCGGTGCGGTTCCCAGTCGCTTGCCCGACACGGTGACCGGCTGAGCCGCATGCCGGGCGTCCCTGGGGGTCGCCCCCTGGGCTGGCGCGCCGCGTGCGGGGGTTGGGGGGCGTCTTCCTGGGCTGGCGCGCCGCGTGCGGGCTCGTGCGGGTCTTGCTGGTCAGGAGTTCGGGTAGGCGACAGCGGCGGGAACCCGCCTGTTGTCGTCGGCGCACGCGGCGAGGCCGAGCTTGGTGAAGATGCTCGTGCTCTGCTTGCTGATGGCCTTTTCCGTGGCAAACAGGCGCTGCGCGATGGCGCTGTTGGGACGACCCTCCGCCATCAGGGCGGTGTCTGCCCGGGTTCGGCGCCTGCCCGGACTGCGCGCTACCGCGCGCAGTCCGGGCAGGTGCCGAACACCTCCACAGTGTGGGTCACCTCGGTGAAGCCGTACACGCGGGCGACTGCTTCTGCCCATCGCTCGACTGCTGGTCCGGCGACTTCGACGGTCCGCCCGCACACACGGCAGACCAGGTGGTGGTGGTGGGTTTCAGTGCGGCAGGCACGGTAGACGGTCTCACCGTCGCCGGTGTGCAGCACATCGATCTCGGCTGCTTCACTGAGGGCCTGCAGCGCGCGGTACACGGTGGTCAGGCCAATCTTCGCGCCTTCCGCCCGCATGTCCGCGTAGACGTCCTGTGCGCTGCGGAACGATTCACTGCGGACCAGTACCCTGCGCACCGCCTCCCTGCGGCTCGTCATGATGGCCTTGTCCGCACCGGACACACCAACCCCGTCCTCACCTGACATCCGAACCAGTCCTTGCCTGACACCGCCGTTCTTGCCTGACACCAGATCCCTATCATCAGCGGGCGGCCGGGCTCGTCCGTGCCTGGCACTGGGCCCCCATCGTCAGCGGACAGCCTGGACAACGGCGAGGGCGAGGACGACCGTTATGGTCAGACCGCGCAGCAGGCGCCCAGAGACCGTGAGAGACGGCCAGGAAAGGTAGCCGAACCAGCCGAGGAAGATCGCGAGCGCGGCGAGCGCGGCCGCCCCGATCCAGCCAGCCACGGTGAACCCGGCGATCAGCACCGCGAGCAGTGCGATCGGCAGGACCCATCTGGGTAGCTCGTGCAGGACGACGAGCGGGCGAGCGCTGCGCCGCTCGATCCGCTGCCGCAGGCCGGTCGCGCCAGGGGTGAAGAACGTCTCGCCCTTCGGTAGCGGCCGCCGCCGGGGTTGATGTGCTGCCACGGTGGTTTGCCCTCCGCCCGCCTGGTTGACTGCCGTGCTCTCCCATGATCTCGCATGTGGCAGGCAAAGATACCTCCCGTCTACACCTAACGATGCACAAGCGTGGCGCGCCAGCCTGCGCGGGCAGTGACCGGCAGGCACGATTGTGCGGCGTGTCTTAGTTCGGGGTGTCATCGCAGCGGGGGGTGCCGATGCGCCGTAAAGCGATGGCCGTGACGGCTGCGGCGCTAGTGCTGGGCGTTAGCGCGGCCGCCGGGTGCGGGCCGCAAACCGCAGGCCCGGATGGGCGAGCGGCGGCGAACCCGCACGATGCCGTCGCCGTGGCCGCCGCGGGCACGAAAACAGTGGGCACGAAAACAGTGGGCGCGAAGGCAGTGGGCGCGAAGGCAGTGGGCACGAAGGCAGTGGGCACGAAGGCAGTCGAGTATGGCGGCTACGCCATCAACGTTCCTGCCGCGTGGCCTGTCTACCAGCTGTCCGCGCAGCCTCAGCGGTGTGTGCGGTACGACAGGCACGCCGTCTACCTGGGGACCCCGGGACCCGACCAGCAGTGCCCAGCGCATCTGGTAGGGCGGACAGAAACGGTGCAGATCGACGGCGGCGGGGCTCCGGCCGTCGCTCACCAGCGCGGCGTCGCGCTCGCCCGTGCGAACAACGTGTCCGCGCACCGCGCCATCATCGTGCGCGATGCGCAGGGACGTGAGCTTGGACTGACGATCAGGTGGCCGCGCCTGTCGATCATCGCGACCTATGCCAACGATCCTGCCGTGGTGGAACGCATCATCTCGAGCGTTCGCGGCGCGGGCTCGGCACCGGTGGCGCCAAGCGGCGCCGGCCCTACCGCGCCGCCGCCGTGGCTGGCGCTTGCAGCCGACCGCGTCGCCTCGGGCCGCGCGGCGATGGAGGCGTTCGCGGCGCTCGAACCTATGCGCGCGCCCGCCCGCGTTGGTGTGGCGGCGGCAGGTTCGGTGGCGGCAGGTTCGGTGGCGGCACGTTCGGTGGCGGCACGTTCGGTGGCGGCAGGTTCGGTGGCGGCAGGTTGGGCCGCTGCGGCTGCACCGACCACCCGCACGGCCGGTACGGTCATCGCCCGTGCGCGCCGCGCCCGGCGGCCGCTCGCCGGATTCGACACCTGTACCGCACCGTCGATTCCGGCCATGCGGGCCTGGCGGTCCTACTACGCCGCAGTCGGCGTCTACATCGGCGGCGCGAACAGGGCCTGCGACGCGGGCAATCTCTCGGCGCGGTGGGTGCGGCGGGTCAAGGCGATGGGATGGTCGCTGATCCCCGCGTACGTCGGCAGGCAACCACCCTGCGACCGCTTCAGCGTCAAGATCAAACCGAGACGGGCGGCCCGTGAGGGCGCGGCGGCCGCGAGCGACGCTGTCGCGCTCGCGCGCGGCCTGCGACTGCACCGGCACGCCCCGATCTATTTCGACATGGAGGCCTACAACAGCGCGAGCAGGAAGTGCCGGAACGCCGTGCTCACCTTTCTCGATGCCTGGACTCGGCGGTTGCGTGCCCGCGGTTACGTGCCTGGCGTCTACGCGAGCGCCGCCTCTGGTGCGGAAAACCTGGGCGGTACCACCAGGATTGCCGGTCACCGGCTCGCTAGGCCGCAGTCAATCTGGTTCGCGCTGTGGGATGGCCATGTCAACCTGCGAGGTCAGCCCTATTTGCTTGCGACATGGTGGCCGAGGGACCGGCGCATCAAACAGTTCCGCAGCAACCGCTGGCAAAAACACGGTCGATTCAGGCTTGACATCGATCGTGACGAGGTCTTCGGGGCTGTCTATTGAAATGGCTCGGCGCGCAATAGGTTACGGATTGTGCTGTATCTGATGCAGATGGTAGTCAAATCGATTCGCTCCGCTCGGCGCGTGGCTCTAAGCTTGGGACCGCACGCTGGGCCCAGCAAAGCGGGCACGAGCACCGCAAGAACGCGAGCACCCGCAAGAACACGAGCACAGCAAGAACACGAGCACCCGCAAGAAACACGAGCACCCGCAAGAAACACGAGCACAGCAAGAATGAGCACGCGGCCTGGATCAGACGGGCCTCGCTCCCAGATTCACGGGACGTGCGTGTTCACAGCCCGCCGACCGCCAGCCGGATGGAGATGTTCATGGCCCGACGCAGCGACAGATTGGAAACGATCGTCAACCTCTGCAAACGCAGAGGTATCGTCTTCCCGTCCAGCGAGATCTATGGCGGGCTCCGCTCGTCGTGGGACTACGGGCCGCTCGGCGTTGAGCTGAAGAACAACGTCAAGCGCCATTGGTGGCGCACGATGGTGCAGGAGCGCGACGACATCGTCGGCATTGACTCCTCGGTGATCCTGGCCAGGGAGGTTTGGGAAGCCAGCGGCCATGTCAAGGAGTTCGCCGAACCGCTCACCGAGTGCACCTCATGCCACAAGCGCTTCCGCGCCGATCACCTCGCAGAGGCGTACGAGGCGAAGCGGGGCCACCCCCCGGCCGCTGGCCTTGCCGACATTGCGTGCCCGAACTGCGGAAACGTCGGAGCGTTCACCGAGCCTCGCATGTTCAACGGCCTGCTGAGGACATCGCTCGGCCCGGTGGAGGACGAGTCCGGGCTGGCATACCTCCGGCCTGAGACCGCGCAGGGAATCTTCATCAACTTCCGCGCCATTCAGCAGTCGTCGCGGCGAAAGATCCCGTTCGGGATCGGTCAGATCGGAAGGTCCTTCCGCAACGAGATCACGCCGGGCAATTTCATCTTCCGCACGCGTGAGTTCGAGCAGATGGAGATGGAGTACTTCGTCGAGGCGGGAACCGACGAGCGGTGGCATCAGTACTGGATCGATGCCCGGATGGGCTGGTACGTCGATCTTGGTATCCACGAGGAGAACCTTCGGCTTTACGAACATCCGGCGGAGAAGCGCTCGCATTATTCGAAGCGAACCGTCGATGTCGAGTACCGCTTCGGCTTCCAGGGCAGCGAGTGGGGCGAACTGGAGGGAATCGCGAACAGGACGGATTACGACCTGTCCGTGCACTCCGCGGCGTCGGGTGAGGATCTCTCCTACTTCGACCAGGACACAGGGAACCGTTACCTGCCCTATGTCATCGAGCCCGCGGCCGGTGTCGATCGCTCCGTCCTTGCTCTGCTGATGGATGGCTACACCGAGGACGAGGCGCCCAACGCCAAGGGCGTCATGGAGAAGCGCACGCTGTTGCGCCTCGACCCGCGGATAGCCCCGGTCAAGGTCGCCGTGCTCCCGCTGTCACGCAACGCCGATCTCTCCCCGAAGGCACGTGACCTGGCGGCCGGGCTACGCAAGCTGTGGAATACCGAGTTCGACGACGCGAGCGCGATCGGCCGCAGATACCGGCGGCAGGACGAGGTCGGTACGCCATTCTGTGTCACGGTCGACTTCGAAACGCTCGAGGATCAGGCCGTCACCGTGCGTGAGCGCGACTCGATGCGGCAGGAGCGGGTCGGCATCACCAAGCTCGAGTCGTACCTCGAGGAGCGCTTGCCCCGCTGCTGACCTGTGCGGCCGACCGGGCGCCGCACGTCAGCGTGCAGGCGGGGGCCGCTACCAGCGCAGCGCGTACCAGTGCAGTGCGGCGCCAAGCCTGCAACGCCGTCATGCGGCAGCCGTTGGGTCTCCTGGGCGACGGCTTGTTCGCGGTCCGGCGCACCGCGGGCCGGCCGGCGGCGCTGGCCCCTATGCCGCATGTTGAGACGAAACCGGAAAGGGACCATGGAACTCCTGCACTCTGGCAAGGTCCGCGAGGTTTATGCCGACGGCGGCGACATCATCCTGGTCGCCTCCGACCGGGTCAGCGTCTACGACGTCGTGCTCCCCACACCGATACCTGACAAGGGGGAGATACTCACTCAGCTCTCGCTGTGGTGGTTCGGCAGGCTCGCCGACATCGTGCCCAACCACGCGATCTCGGGGACCGACGTCCCGGCGGAGTTCGCCGGCCGGGCGATGAGATGCCGCCGGCTGAACATGCTGCCTGTGGAGTGCATCGCCCGCGGCTACCTGGCGGGTCAGGGCTTGCGTGAGTACGAGGCGTCGGCGGCGGTGTCAGGGATCGCGCTGCCTCCCGGCCTGGCCGAGGGATCGCGGCTGGCGGCGCCGATCTTCACTCCGACCACCAAGGCGGCCGTGGGTCACGACGAGTTCATCACGTTCGACGACGTCTCGGCCAAGCTCGGCGCTGCGGCGGCCGGCCAACTTCGCCGCGCCACGCTCGAGATCTACCGGCGGGGCGCGGGCATCGCGGCCGGACGCGGCATTATCGTCGCCGACACCAAGCTCGAGTTCGGCCTGGCCGCTGATGGCACCCTGGTGCTCGCCGATGAACTGCTGACCCCGGACTCGTCGCGGTTCTGGCCCGCGGCTGAGTGGCAGCCCGGACGGCCGCAGCACGCTTTTGACAAGCAGATCGTCCGCGACTGGGCGGCGGCGACCGGCTGGGACAAGCGCCCGCCGGGCCCCGTGATCCCCGCCGACGTCGTCGAGGCCGCGCGAGCCAGGTACATCGAGATCTACGAACGCATCACGGGCGTGCCCTGGGTTCCCGCCCGCGCGGGCCGCTCTTAGCGGTACGCGCGTGCCTTGGCTTCGCGGAAACCTCGACGCCTGGCGCATGGGTTGCGCACGGCGCTCGGTAGAGTTTGAGTAATCGGGGCCGTCAGGCCGCAACCACCCATGCTGCCCGCATTGAGGCTGTAGCCCGTGCCGGGCGCATTACGAGGAGAACGCGTAGTGGCCAAGCTCGTCTATGCCTTCGCTGAAGGCAACAAGGACCTTAAGGATCTGCTCGGTGGCAAGGGTGCCAACCTGGCCGAGATGGCCAACTTGGGTCTTCCTGTCCCGCCCGGGTTCACCATCACTACCGAGGCATGCCGTTACTTCCTTGAACACGGCAACGCCCCTGATGGCCTCGACGAGGAGGTCGGCACCCACCTTGCCGCCCTCGAGCGGGCGATGGGCAAACGGCTGGGCGACCCCACCGATCCGCTGCTTGTCAGCGTCCGTTCCGGCGGCAAGTTCTCCATGCCGGGCATGATGGACACCGTACTCAACATCGGCCTGTCGGATGACTCCGTGCACGGGCTGGCCAAGCAGTCCGGCAGTGAGCGATTCGCCTGGGACGCTTACCGGCGGCTCATCCAGATGTTCGGCAAGACCGTGCTCGGCATCGATGGCGAGGAATTCGAGCGTGCCCACGACGCGGCGAAGGAGGCCAAGGGAACCAAGAACGATCTCGATCTGGACGCCGACGACCTGCGCCGCATGACAGAAAGCTACAAGGAGATCGTCAGGAAGCAGACGGGCCGGGACTTCCCTTCCGATCCGCGCGAGCAGATGGACCTGGCGGTTCGCGCCGTTTTCGAATCGTGGAACTCGCCGCGGGCGATCCTCTACCGGCGCCAGGAAAGAATCCCCACCGACCTTGGCACCGCGGTCAACGTGGTCGCGATGGTGTTCGGCAACCTCGGCATGGACTCGGGCACCGGGGTGGCATTCACCCGCGACCCGGGCACCGGCCACCCCGGCGTATACGGCGACTACCTGCAGAACGCCCAGGGCGAGGACGTCGTGGCCGGTATCCGCAACACGGTGGCGCTGCAGGACCTTGAGCGGATCGACAAGAAGTCCTACGACGAGTTGCTCCGCATCATGGCGACCCTGGAGAACCACTACCGCGACCTGTGTGACATCGAGTTCACGATCGAGCGCGGCAAGCTGTGGATGCTGCAGACCCGGGTGGGCAAGCGCACCGCCGCCGCGGCGTTCCGCATCGCTACCCAGCTTGTCGACCAGGGTCTGATCGACATGGACGAGGCGGTCAGCCGGGTCACCGGTGCCCAGCTCGCACAGTTGATGTTCCCACGGTTCGACGCCGCGGGGGCGACGACCAAAATCACGACCGGCGTAAGCGCCTCGCCGGGCGCTGCGGTCGGCCATGCCGTTTTCGACTCCGACCGGGCGGCCGAGGCCGCGGCCAACGGCCAGGACGTCATCCTGGTCCGGCGCGAGACCAACCCGGACGACCTCAACGGGATGATAGCCGCGCGCGGCATCCTGACCAGCCGGGGCGGCAAGACCAGCCACGCGGCGGTGGTGGCTCGTGGCATGGGCAAGACCTGTGTATGCGGCGCCGAGGAACTGGACGTCGACACTGCTGGCCGCAAGGCCACCGCGCCAGGCGGCATCACGATCTCAGAAGGCGACCTGCTCTCGATCGACGGAACAAGCGGTGAGGTTTACCTTGGCGAGGTCCCGGTCACGCCGTCATCGGTCGTGGAGTATTTCGAGGGCGGTATCGATCCGGCCGTGGATACCGATGACCTGATCAAGGCGGTACATAGGATCATGGTGCACGCGGACACGCGCCGCCGCCTCGGCGTCCGCGCCAACGCCGACACGGGCCCGGATTGCGCTCGCGCCCGCCGCTTCGGTGCGGAGGGCGTGGGCCTGACCCGGACCGAGCACATGTTCCTTGGCGAACGCCGTCAGCTTGTCGAGAACCTCATCCTGGCCGAGACGGACGAGCAGGGACAGGTGGCCCTCGATGCCCTCGAGCCGTTGCAGCGCGGCGACTTCGTCGAGATCTTGGCTGCGATGGATGGGTTGCCGGTGACGATCAGGCTCATCGATCCGCCCCTGCACGAGTTCTTGCCTGATGTCACGGACCTGTCGGTCAAGATCGCGCTGGCTGGGGACAAGGCCACCGACAAGGATCGCAAGCTGCTCGACGCGGTGCGCCGCCTGCACGAGCAGAACCCGATGCTGGGCCTGCGCGGCGTCCGGCTCGACCTCGTCACCCCGGGCCTGCTCGCCATGCAGGTGAAGGCGATCGCGCACGCGGCGGCGGAGCGCAAGGCGGCCGGCGGCGACCCCAAGCCCGAGATCATGATCCCGCTGGTCGGCGCGGTGCAGGAAATGGAGATCGCGCGCGAGCGAACCGAGCAGGTGCTCGCCGAAGTCGTCGCGGAGACCGGTACCGACGTGCACACGCTGATCGGAACCATGATCGAGGTTCCACGTGCGGCGGTCACCGCGGGTGAGATCGCGCAGTCCGCCGAGTTCTTCTCCTTCGGCACGAACGACCTCACCCAGATGGCCTGGGGTTTCTCCCGCGACGATGTCGAGGCCGCGTTCTTCAGCCGGTACCTGGAGCTTGGTGTGTTCGGCGTCTCGCCATTCGAGACGATCGACGCGGACGGCGTCGGCCGACTGGTCCGGATCGCCGTGGCGGAGGGGCGGAAAGCCAGGCCGGACCTACATATCGGTGTCTGCGGTGAGCACGGCGGCGACCCGGAGTCCGTGCATTTCTTCCACGACGCAGGGCTGGACTACGTGTCCTGCTCGCCGTTCCGCGTCCCGGTGGCCCGGCTGGAGGCTGGCCGTGCGGCCATAGTTACGGTCGGCAGCGACAGCCGCTGACCGAATAGCCCGGGGGGACGACCCCCGGGATGCCCCCGCAGACCGGGAGAAAGGGCAGCTTGGCCGGTTATGACGCCCGGGCCACCGCGCGATGGGCTGCGGAGACGCGCAAACGGCCCGGGCGTACCGCCTTCGAGCGCGACCGGGCGCGCGTGCTGCACAGTTCCGCGCTGCGCAGGCTCGCTGCCAAGACCCAGGTGGTGGACGTGGACGCGGGCGATTTCCCGCGTACCAGGCTCACCCACTCACTTGAGTGCGCCCAGATCGGGCGCGAGCTTGGAAAGGCACTTGGCGCGGACCCTGACCTGGTCGAGACCGCGTGCCTGGCACACGACCTTGGGCATCCGCCGTTCGGGCATAACGGCGAGACTGCCCTTGATCACGTGGCACGGGCCTGCGGCGGGTTCGAGGGTAACGCGCAGAGCCTGCGCCTGCTCACCCGACTGGAGGCCAAGGTGGTTACGGCGGCTGGCCATAGCGCGGGGCTCAACCTGACCCGTGCCGCCCTCGACGCCGCGCTCAAATATCCCTGGCTGGCACCTGGCGCGCAGGCGGCGTCGGCGGGGACCACCAAGTACGGCGCGTACGCCGACGACGCGGATGTTTTCTGCTGGATCAGGGCAGGCGCGCCGCCCCGCAGGCCCTGCCTGGAAGCGCAGATCATGGACTGGGCCGACGATGTCGCCTATTCGGTGCATGATCTGGAGGATGGCCTGCACGCGGGTCACATCGGGCTCAGGCAGCTTCAGGATGAGTCAGAACGGCTCGCGCTGGCACAGCTCACCGCTGCGGCGTACGCCGATCCCGGGGAGCCGGCCTGCGTTGCCGAGCTTGCCGAGGTGCTCGCCGAACTGCTCGCGCTCAACTGCTGGCCCCGCGGATTCGATGGCGGCCCACAGTCGCTCGCCGCGCTGAAGAACCTGACCAGCGAGCTGATCGGGCGGTTCTGCCGCGCTGCGGAGCACGCGACGCGGCAGGCGCATGGCGCTGGCGTGCTGAGCCGCTACCAGGCCGATTTGATCGTGCCGCGACGGCAGCGGCTTGAATGCGCGCTGCTGAAGGGCGTCACCGCGCATTACGTGATGAGCCGGCCCGGCGCGGACCCGATCAGGGCCCGCCAGCGTGCGCTCATCGCCGGGCTGGCAGACGCCGTCGCCCGCGGCGCGCCCGCCACGCTCGATCCCGCGTTGCGGCCCGCCTGGGCGGCTGCGGCGTCGGATCCGCTCCGGTTGCGTGTGGTGGTCGACCAGATCGCATCCCTCACCGACACATCCGCGGTGAGCTGGCATCGTCGGCTGTGCGGTGCGCCTCTCGGCGGCTGACCGTCGGACGGCGCGCCTGACCAGCGGGTGTCACGCCGTGCTGGCGCAGGCTACTAGCGTGGTGTGGGCGGGGCCGGACCGCGCGGCGGGTGCTTTCGCGGGCCCGCCACATGCACTGCCCGGGAGGCGGGCGGGTGGAACTGCTTGGCAGCGGGCGTGAGCGCGCTGCGGGAAGGGGCGACAGGGTGCCTGCCGAGCCCAGATTCGTGATCATCGGCGCCAGCCTGGCCGGCGCCAAGGCGGCTGAGACCCTGCGCGGGGAGGGATTCGGCGGCGCGGTCGTGCTCATCGGCGCCGAGCAGGAACGGCCGTACGAGCGGCCGCCGCTCTCCAAAGGTTTGCTGCTTGGCAAGGATGACAAGGGCACGATCTATGTACACGAGGAGAGCTGGTACGACCAGCACGACGTGGATCTGCGGCGTGGCGTCGCAGCGGTCGCGGTCGATCGCGGTGCCCATCAGATCTCGCTCGCCGATGGCGAGGTCATCGGGTACGACAAGCTGCTGATCACCACTGGCGCGGCACCGCGCCGGCTGAATGTGCCGGGCGGCGACCTCGACGGCGTGCTGTACCTGCGGTCGGTGAGCGACAGCGAACGGCTCGCGGACGCGTTCCGTTCTACCGGCCAAGCCGGCGGCCGGGTGGTGATCGCCGGGGGAGGCTGGATCGGCTTGGAGACGGCCGCCGCGGCCCGGTCGTACGGCTGCGAGGTAACGGTCGTGGAGCCGGAGCCGACGCCGCTGAACCGCGTGCTCGGAACCGAGCTCGGCGAGGTGTTCGCCAGCCTGCACCGCCGTCATGGGGTGGAATTCATGCTGCGGACCGGGGTGGCCGAATTCCGCGGCGGCGCTGACGCGGGCCGCGTGCGGACCGTCGTTACCACGGATGGCGCCGAACTGGCGGCCGATGTGGTGGTCGTCGGCATCGGGGCGGTGCCCAACGTGTCGCTCGCGGAGGCGGCGGGGCTGGATGTGGGGAACGGGATTGTCACCGATGCGGGGTTGCGGAGCTCGGATCCCGACATCTACGCGGCGGGTGACGTCGCGAACTCTTGGCATCCGCTGCTGGACCGCCGGGTACGCGTCGAGCACTGGGCCAACGCGCTGCACGGTGGCCCCGCGGCCGCGCGGTCGATGCTCGGCCAGGACGTTAGCTACGACCGAGTGCCATACTTCTACAGCGATCAGTACGAGCTGAGTATGGAGACATCCGGGCTGCCTGAGGACTACGACGCCGTCGTCTACAGGGGCGAACCCGAGTCGGGAGAATTCATCGCGTTCTGGCTCGCGGCGGGCCGTGTGCTCGCGGGCATGAACGTGAACGTCTGGGATGTGACCGGCGAGATCCAGGCGCTCGTGCGATCCGGCACGCGCGTCGATCCCGTTCGCCTCGCCGACCCCGGCGTCCCTCTATCCGCCCTCGCCATGCCCGCGTAATCCTGGCTCCCAGGTGGGTTTCGACCCATGGCGCCGGCGCGCTCCGCTCCTGCGGTGTGAGGTGCCGCGGCCGGGCGCGGCCCGGCCAGCGTCAAGCTCGACGACCTCGACGTCATCTGCGCCGCCCTGGGCTGCCGGGTGGAGGAACTGCTGATCACCGATATGACTCCGTTTAGTCAACCACTGCCGGGTCACGCCCACTCCCAGGCTTCCTTGGCTTGTTGGGCCGGAATGTGCCAAATATATGTAATTGTTTCGCATCGCGGGTCGCTATCAGCCAGCTGGCCAGTGTGATCACTGGTGTGATCTACTCGGGGTAGATAAAACACAGAGTGGCAGCAAATACGAGCTGACCGCATTAAGGGCATTCGGGACGTCTTCTGGCGAAATCTGCGGCTCTGGGGCCGAATCGATGACGCTCCTTTGCGCCGGCGACACGGATCGTGGACGCGCCAAGCGCGAAGGGCCTGACAGACCACCCGGGCATTGGGTGTATATCCGGGTTGGCCCGAAGACAAGGGGGAACCGTGAACCAGTCAATCGACCCACCGTCAGCAAATTCCGCAGTTGACCCGGCCTCGGAGTGGGCGTCCGAAGTGTGGGGCGACGAGGCGCTGGGCCGACTTTGGAGCTGGCTCCTGAACGAACTGCTGGAGGAGGATTAACGCCGATTTCCGTGGGTGCGGTTGACGAGAAAATCGGACAGTCTTCGGGCGCGTGGCAGCAGCCGGCGGAGCGCAGTGGAGCCGGCTGGGTTTGTGGCGGGTACGGGCGGCTTGGGTGAACACTGTCCTGCCCTGGCTTTTGGCCCGTGCCGACTCTGTCACACCCGCAGGTGGACGCGGCCAGCCGAATGACACGGTCAAGGGGGATGGATATGTGGGCGTTGATGAAGATGCGGTTGCAGCCGGTCAGGTCCTGGCGGAATCGCGGAGCACCCGGCGCAGGATCTTGCCCGCCGCCGACTTGGGGATCGCGTCGATCACCTCGAGCCGCCGGATCTGCTTGTAGTGGGCCACCTCGCCCGCGACGAACCGCGTGATCTCCTCCGGGGACGTGGCGGCGCCGGGCCGCAGGACGACGTACCCGGCCGGGATCTCGCCGGCCTCGTCATCCGGCAGGCCGATCACCGCGGCGTCGGCCACGTCGGGGTGACGGAGCAGGACCGCCTCCAGCTCGGCCGGGGGCACCTGGAACCCCTTGTACTTAACGAGCTCCTTCAGCCGGTCCACCACATACACGTGCCCGTCCGCGTCCACGTAACCGAGATCCCCGGTGTGCAGCCACCCGTCCACGTCGACGGTCGCCGCTGTGGCCTGGGGGTTGTTCAGGTAGCCCTTCATCACCTGAGGCCCGCGCACCCAGACCTCCCCCTCCTCGCCGGTGTCACGATCGGCGCCGGTTAGCGGGTCGACGATCCGGGTCTGCGTGCTCGGGGCGGTGATCCCCACCGATCCGGGCCTGAACCAGCCTGCCGGGGTCAGGTGCGACACCGGGGACAGCTCCGTCATCCCGTAGCCCTGTATCACGTCGCAGCCCAGCCGCTTGCCGCACTCGACCGCCAGCTCTGCCTTCAGCGGGGCGGCGCCGGAGTTCACCAGCCGCAGGTGGCTGAGGTCGAACGAGTCCACCAGCGGGTGCCTGGCCAGGGCGAGCACAATGGGCGGGGCGACGAACGACCGGGTGATCCGGTAGTCCTGATGAGCCCGCAGGAACTGCTCCAGGTCGAATCGCGGCAGCGTGACCACCGTCGCCCCGGCGCGCAGCCCGCAGTTCATCATGCACTGCATGCCGTAGATGTGGAAGAACGGCAGCACCGCCATGAGCCGCTCGTCGGGCGCCGCCGGGATCGCCCCCAGCGTCTGGGCGACGTTGGCCACCAGGTTCTTGTGGGTGAGCATGACGCCCTTGGATAGCCCGGTGGTCCCCGAGGAGTACGGCAGGGCCACCACGTCGTCGGGGCCGACCGGGACGTGCGCGGCGAGCGGCGACCCCGCCAGCGCGGTCAGTGGCCTGACCGGCAGCGTCCGCTCGGCCTCGTCGGCCTCGTCGGCCTCGTCGGCCCCGTCGAGCAGGTAGACCTCGGTGACTGCCGTCCCCGTGCAGGCGCGGGCGGCCGCGTCGGCCAGCGGCGCGATCGTCACCAGGATCCGGGCACCGGAGTCGGCGAGCTGGTGGTGCACCTCGGCTTGGGTGTAGGCCGGGTTGATCGTCGTGACAGCCCCGCCGACCATCGCGGCCCCGTGGAACACCACGGCGTACTCCGGGCCGTTCGGGGCCATCAGGGCCAGCACGTCCCCCCGGCCGAACCCGGCCGCTGCCAGCCCGCCGGCCAGCGACCGGATCGCGTCCTCCAGCTCGCCGTAGGTCATCACCCACCCGGAGGCGCCGTCGATCAGCGCGGGCTTGTCCCGCTGGCCCGCGCCGCCCGCGAGGACATACTCGGTAAGCGGGAGATCGGGGATCTCCACGTCGAGCAGCGGGCTGTGATGGATCATGGGTCCTCCCTCACCGGTGACCCATGAGACCCCCCACGGGATGAGGTCATTGTCGGCCCGGCGCGGGGCCGGCGCAAGGGTCTGTCACCACCCGGCCGGCCCGGCCGCCTCAGGCCGGCGGTCGACAAGATCACTGGTAAGCGGGTGCATCACGTGCGGGTGGATCGGGGGGCGCTGCCCCACGCCCCGGCGGATCTTCCACTGGACCGAGCACAACATCCGCGTCCACTTCCTTGCCTTCATGGCCCCTGCAGATCGCGCACCTAATGCGCCTGCAGGCGTAGCGCGCCCGGCTGCCGTCATTCGGGTCCTCGGCGTAGACGCGGGCCTCGATCGCGGGCGCGGCCGCTGACCGCGGCGCCGCACTCGGGCACGCCGATGGAGATCATCGGTGCAACCGGGTGTGCCCTCACCGTCCTCGGCGCAGCGTTGATGATCGGGCGCCGGGCACACCGCGTTCTTCGTCCAATAATCGCGATCGGCATGATGCCGCTCACCGCTTACACCGCCCATGTGATCGCCATCTGGCGAATCCAGGACCCGACGGGAACTACCCGGCAGGCTGGCTTACCCTCGCCGCCGGAGCGATCGGCGCCCCGAGCGCTGGCATGTCCGGAGTGCCGGGAGTGTTTTCGTGCCGGGCAGCAGGGCCGCCGGGCCGCCGGGGAGCCGGGGCTCGCGCGGGTGGGCGGCGCGGCGGGTCAGGCGAGGATGGCCGTGATGACTGCTGCGGTGTCGGTGAGGTCGGGCAGCACCACGTGCGCACCCGCGACAGCGAGTTCCGCGGCCGATGTCGCGCCGGTCGCCACCGCGACACTGCGGGCGCCAGTCGCGAGGGCGGCTGCTACGTCGAGGGGCGTGTCGCCGACTAGCACTGTCTGCCCGCCAGCGAAGGTCATCCCGTGCACGCGGGCGGCGTTGTCCCGGGCCAGGTGTACGAGTTGGGCGCGATCCTCGTGTGCGTCACCGTAGGCACCGATGTCCAGATCGAGGTATTCCGCGAGGCCGAGCGTGCCGAGCTTAGCCTCGGCGAGCGGGCGGAGGTTCCCCGTCAGCACGGACTGCACAACGTTGGTCCCGCAGACCTGCTTGTCGCCCGATGCCGCGAGGGTGTGCAGGACGCGCGCGGCGCCGGGTAGCGCGCGCCCGCGTTCCCTGACGCGGTCACCGAACGCAGGGGCGTGCGCGGCCAGCGCGGTCGCGAATGCGCACACGTGCTGAGCCGCCTGAGGGACGCCAGCGCGGGACAGCGTGTCGAGGATGATGGCGCGGTCGGTCCGGCCGGCCATGGGTGCCACTTCCTGCAGCCTGCGCCCGAACAACTCGGCGAACACGAGACCATACAGGTGCGGGCTCAGGCCTCCGGCGTTGACCAGGGTGTGGTCGACGTCCCAGAGGACGAGTCGTTTGCGCACGCCGCGACAGTATCAGGCGGTTTCTTCAGCCAAAGCCGCCGCGAGCCGCGCGCCGCTTTCGCCCGCGTGCCCCGCCGCCTGCCTGCGGGCATTCTCGGCGCCGATGGCGCTCCGGCGCTCGCTGCACGACCGACATAAGGTGGTGTGGTCGCCACAAGGCGGCTTGACAGCCCAAAGTCTCTCGTGGCCGTATGGTACGAGTAGCCTCGGTGAAGTTGACAAGTACGACATTCTGTGCAGCGCGATGTCACCAGCCCAAAAGCATCACAAAACAATCACGAAGTGCCGACAAGCGACTCTCCCCGTGCGTCAATGACGTCAAGTACTTCTAGGTAGCACTTACCCGAATGCGCTGGGTTATGCGTTCCAGCATTGAGAGCGGCCGAAACGTTGACTGATCCAGCGCATGCACCGGAGAGCACGGCATCCTGGCGGACTCGGGCAGCGGAGTCAGTTCTTCCGGCCGTTCCCGCGCCAGTGCGTTCGCGTCGGCTGCACTGGCTCGCGGGCCTGCTCTGCGCGGCGTGGCTGGTCCCGCTCGTGCTGCATCAACTCCGGCTGGACGTCGTCCAGCTGGTTATCCTGCTCGTCGCGGTCGCGTCGATTCTGCGTTCGGGAACCAATATCGTCGACCGCCTCATGCTGGCCGGGAGCCTGCTCGCGGGAGCGCTCCTCGCCCTGGGCTTGCTCTTTTCGATCTGGCCGTGGGGATTACAACCGATACCAGCCGGTGGGACGTGCTTTACTCTCGTCGCGGTGGCAGGCTGGCTTACCCGGCGACGGCCAAGCCTGCCGCGCCGATGGCTGGGATCCGACGTCGTGGTGGTCGGGTCCGGGCTTTTCGCCTTCTGGGCCGCCTACGCTCCCGTCGCGAGCCTGCCCGCCGTAAAGCGGTTCACCTACTCGGCTACGGCGGAAGATCGTTACGCCCATTTCGCTTTGTTCGACACGATTCACCGGCTGGGCGGGTACACCTTCCTGCACCCGATCCAGGCGGTTGCCTCGGTGCAAGCGCCCACCGAGATTGTTTACCCGATGGGGTCGCATTTCCTGTACGCGCTGTTCGATACGTTCCTCAGGTCAACCACCGCACCAGGTGCGCCGCTGCCGGAGTTCAACCGCTATTTCATCTACGTTCTTGCCGCATATGCCTTCCTGACCATGGCGCTGGTGTGGGCGGCGCGCTGGATAGCCGGGCCGCTCGTGACGCACTGGCGGCGGATCTTCGTTTGTTCGGTCGTGGCCGGGTTCGCGATCGGCGGCCCATTCGTCGTGATGGTCGAGGCTGGATTCGATTCGCAGGTCGCCGGCCTCGCGTTCCTCGCGGTCGCGGTCGCGGTAATGGTCCGGCCACCGTGCGTGGTTCGTGAGCACGTGCTGATCGCGTGCGCACTGGTGATCGCAGTCGCGTACGCCTACAACCTCTACGCGCCGATTGCCGTCCTTGGGCTGTTGGCCTCCTGTCTCGTCTACCGCCGCAGGCTGCGCCGATACTGGCGGTTCACCGTCGTCACCATCCTGGCCGGCTGCACCATCGCGCTGTACCCTTCGGCGCTCAGCTTGGCATCGGGATTCAACGCACAAGCGCAGGCGCTGTCCCCAGGGGTCGGCGTGCCTGTGCCGGTTCCCCTCATAATTGTGCTTGCGCTTGCCGTCGTGGCCACGATGGGCAGCGGCGTCTCGCGGCGCCTGCCGGCGAGCGCGGCAATGACGGCCCACGTCGTCATCGCCGTGGTCGTCATTGCGGCCTTCGGTATCTACCAGGTGGTCAGCCGGGGCCAGACCAGCTACTACTACGACAAGCTGCTGAACGCGGGCTCTGTGGTCTGCGTTGTCGGCCTGGGCGCGGTCGGCATCGTGCTGCGTCGGCTTCCCGCTCCCTCCCGGCCGGGCGGCTGGCTGCTGCCGCTGAGGGAAGTTCAGGTGGCCGTCGTCAGCGCAGCGGTCGGGTTGAGTCTTGCCGCGCTGCTGCAGTGGGGTCCGCACCCGTCGGGCGGCAGCCCCCTCTTCTGGGGCCGAACCGCGCTCAGCAAATGGAACGCCGGCCAGGTGACGGCGCTCACCGGCCAATCCATGATTACGCTCGCCGACGCGCACCTGCTCGCCGATGGGGTGCCGACCTTGGTGTTCTACAGCGACTGGGGCCTGGAGAACTGGCGTGACAGCTTCCTCGCCGCGGCGTTCAATCGCGATCTGGGTCCGATGAAAGATCCGATCAACGCGATCCTGTCTGCAAGGATCGGCGGCCCCCCGCTTAATGCCTATACCACCAGGCGAGGACTCCGGGCGGTGCTGACGGCGCTGCGCGAGAGCCCATTTCCGTTGCGCCTCATCGTCGCTGATCCACTGTTCGCGCAGAAACTCAGGGGAATGCTCGCCGCTCACCCGGACGTCCATGCGACCGTCGTGGTACTTCGCTCGCTGCGGAGGTAGCGGTGGCCGGCGGGTCGCGCAACCGCTCGCAATAGACTCGGCGCGTCGGAATTGAGCCGGAACCGTCCGGGCGGGGATCCCGAGGCGAGCACATCAAGCGCGAGGGGTAACAATCGCCAGCGGTTATCGATCGTCCGGGGGATATCGATCGTCGGGGGGTACTGGGAGCGGCCGTGGATTTGACTGGGCCTGCGCATGCGCCCGCGAGCGTCGCATCGTGGCGGCCTAGCGGCGCGGGGTCGGTTCTTGGGCCCGTTCGTGAGCCGGTTCGTTGGGGGCGGCTGCGCTGGCTCGCGGTCCTGCTGTGCGGGGCGTGGCTGGTGCCGCTGGTGCTGCATCAACTGCGGCTGGACGTTGTGCAGCCGTTCCTGCTGCTGCTCGCGGTGGCCTCGATCCTGCGCTCGGGGACCAACGTCGTGGACCGCCTCATGCTGGCCGCGAGCCTGCTCGCGGGGGCGGTCCTCGCCCTGGGCTTGCTCTTTTCGATCTGGCCGTGGGGATTGCAACCGATACCGGTCGGTGGCACGTGCTTTACCCTCGTCGTGGCGGCGGGCTGGCTGGCCGGCAGGCGGCCGAGCCTGCCGCGCCGCTGGCTGGGGTCCGATGCGGTGGTGGTCGGGTCGGGGATCTTCGCCTTCTGGGCCGCCTACGCCCCGATCGCGAGGCTTTCGCTGACGCGACGGCTCACGTTCTCCACCATCACCTCGGACCGCTTCAATCAGTTCGCTCTGTTCGACACGATTCACCGGCTCGGCGGATACGCCTTCTTGCACCAGAGCCAGGCTCGGCTGTCTGTGCCACCGCCCACCGCGGTCGTCTATCCGTCCGGGTCGCATTTCCTGTTCGCGCTGTTCGACACGTTCCTCAGGTCGGCTACCGATCCGGGGGCGCCGCTCGCGGAGTTCAACCGCTATTTCATCTACGTGCTCGCGGCTTATGCCCTCCTGATCACGGCGATCGTGTGGGCGGCCCGCTGGATAGCAGGCCCGCGGGTGGCCGGCTGGCGGCGCTTCGTGATCTGCTCGGCCGTGGCCGCACTGGCGATCGGCGGGCAACTGGTGGGGATGCTCGAGTTCGGACTCGATTCTGAGATCGTCGGCCTCGCGTTCCTCGTACTCGCGGTGGCGGTGACGGTCCGGCCGCCGCGAGTGGTCCGCGAGCACGTGCTGATCGCCTGCGCGCTGTTGATCGCGGTCGCCTACGCCTATAACCTCTTCGCGCCCGTCGCCGTCCTTGGGCTCGTGACCACCAGCGTCATCTACCGCCGCAGGCTGCGGCGATACTGGCGGTTCACCGTGGTCACCGGCGTCGCCGCCTGCGCCATCGCCTGCTACCCGTCCGCGCTCAGCCTGGCATCAGGTTTCAATGCCCAGGCGCTGACGCTGGCAACGGCTGGCTGGGTGATTCCGGTCCCCGGCCCGCTGGTGGCTGGGCTGGCGCTCGTCATCGTCGCCACAATGGCAAGCCCTGTCTCGCGGCGGCTGCCTGTGTGGCAGGCCATGACCGCGCAGCTGCTCATTTGCGCGATCGTAATCGGGACCTTCGCCGTTTACCAGCTGATCCAGATGGACCAGACCAGCTACTACTTCAACAAGCTGATGGTGGCGGGCTACCTCGTGTGCCTGGTCGGCCTCGGCGCTCTCGCCGGCTTCCTGCGCCCGCTTCATGCCCGCGCCCGCCGGTACGGCCGGCCACGCCGGCGCCGGGAAGCTGGCCTGGCTGTCGCCGCGGGGGTGGCCGCGATGGCCATCTCCGGCCTCTTTCAATCGGGCCTGTCCGACGGGCATTCGCTGATCTGGGCGGGATCACGGCTCAGTAGCTGGAGCGCGGGCAAGATGACCGCACCCTACAGCCCGTCCCTGATCGCGCTCGCCGACGCGCGCGTGCTCGGCGACGGCGTGCCCACCTTGGTGTTCACCGGCAACAAGCTGAACGATTTGTATGCGAGCTACTTCGCCGCCGTGTTCAACCGCGATCGTGGCGCGATGACCGGGCCGCTCAGCGACATCATCCACGCGCTTCCCAATAACCGGCGGGCCGATGTGAATCTTGGCGGCAAAGAGCTCGTGGTAGCGCGTTGGGCCCTCGTCGATGGGCGGTTCCCATTGCGGTTCGTCGTGCGCGATCCCGCGCTTGCGGCGAGGCTCCGTGTGATGCTGGCCTCCCGACCCCACGTCAGGGCGACCGTGCTGGTACTTCGCTCGCTGCGGAGCTAGGGCGGCGCTGGTGTCCCGTGGATCTTTGGCGGCGCGGATCGGCGCGCGCAACCCGCAGCCGGCACCGTAAAGGCGGCCCGCGGTCGGTGGCTCGCAATAGACTCGCCGCGTCGGTACTGAGGCGCAACCGTGCGGAGGCGCGTGTGGCTGGCCGGATCCGCGACGAGGACATCGATCTCGTCCGTGAGCGTTCGCCCATCGCGGACGTGATCGGCGAGCACCTGCAGTTGCGCAGCGCCGGCGGCGGATCGCTCAAGGGACTATGCCCATTCCATGAGGAAAAGACCCCGTCATTCAACGTCACACCTGCTCGCGGGCTGTATTTCTGCTTCTCCTGCCAGGAGGGCGGCGACGTTATCTCGTTCGTGCAGAAGATCGAGAACCTGACGTTCGCCGACGCGGTCGAGCGGCTGGCCGCCCGCGGCGGTATCGAGCTCCGCTACGAGCAGGGCGGGCAGGTGCCGGGGAGGGAGCACGGCCAGCGGCGCCGGCTGCTCGATGCGCATCGCGCCGCCGCGGAGTTTTATGCCGAACGGCTGCGCGCACCTGACGCCGCCCCCGCCCGCGCATTCCTCGGCGAGCGCGGATTCGAGCTTGCCGATGCGGAGCACTTCGGCGCCGGTTACGCGCCCGCCGAATGGGAGGCGCTCACGAGCTACTTGCTCCGCAAGGGCTTCACCCAGCAGGAGTTGCTCGTTGGCGGCCTGGCGAGCGAGGGCAGGCGCGGCCCCGTGGACAGGTTCCGCGGCAGGCTGGTCTGGCCGATCCGCGATGTCACGGGCGAGGTGATCGCGTTCGGCGCGCGCACGCTTGTGGCCGGAGGTGACGGGCCCAAATACCTGAACACGCCGGAGACCCCGATCTTCAAGAAAAGCTCGGTGCTCTACGGGGCGGATCTCGCCAAGCGTGAGATCGTCCAGCGCCGCCAGGTGGTGATCGTCGAGGGGTATACCGACGTGATGGCATGCCACCTCGCCGGGGTCCCGACGGCGGTGGCCACCTGCGGTACCTCATTCGGCGAGGGACACATCAAGATCGTGCGGCGGCTGCTGATAGACGCCGACTGGCAACGGGGCGAGGTCATCTTTACGTTCGACGGGGATGCTGCGGGCCGGCGGGCGGCGCTCCGGGCGTTCGATATGGAGGAACGGTTCGTCACCCAGACGTTCGTTGCCGTGCAGGCAGACGGCCTCGACCCCTGTGACCTGCGGCGGGGGCACGGTGACACGGCGGTACGCGATCTGATCGCCCGCCGCGTGCCGCTCTACGAATTCGCCGTCCGTAGCGCGATGGATGAGTATGACCTGGACAGCGCGGAGGGGCGGCTCGCCGCCTTGGACGGAGCGGCGCGGGTCGTGGCGCGCATCAAGGACGGTGGGCTCCGCAAGGTATATGCGCAACGGGTAGACCGGTGGCTTGGCCTCATGGACGAGGATTTCGTGCTTGCTCGCATTGGCCTGCACTTGCGGCGCGGGCAGTCACCGGCGGCGGATCCGTCGCTGCGCCGAAGCGAGGCCAGCGCGCCCGCCCGTCGCTCGCGCCGCGGGGCAGGCCAGGCAGCACCGCACGAGGCGAGTGGGGCGACGCAGGCCGGCGCTTATCAGCAGTCCGGCCCCCATGATGGGACCAGCTACGACGTGGGCGATCCTGTTGTCAGGGTCGAGAGAGAGGCGCTCAAGCTGGCCGTGCAGCGGCCCGCCCTGTGCGGGCCCGCATTTGACGCGCTCGGCGCTGATGCTTTCACGGTGCCCGTGCACACCGCGACGTTTCAGCTGATTGCCGAGTGTGGCGGGGCGGCCGGATCGCGCGGCGGCCTCGATTGGGCAGCAAAGCTGCGCGCCGCCGCGCCGGGGGACACCGCGTCTGCCTTTGTGACGGGGCTGGCGGTGGAGCCGCTGTTGCTGCCGCCCCGACTGAACGGACATGCGGATGACCGCTACACCGAGGGCTTCCTTGCCCGGGTCGGCGAACTGGCCGTATCGCGGCAGATCGTGGCGGTCAAGTCGCGGCTGCAGCGGATGAACCCGGTGGAGGAGCAGGCCGCGTACAACCGGCTTTTCGGTGATCTCATCGCCCTTGAGCAGCGCCGCAAGGTCTTGCTCGAGCGGGCGGAGGGCGCTGCTTAGCAGCCAAGCGATGCCGGGCGGGCGTGGTGCCGAGGCGCGGCTCACAATCCCGTATATGGCGGCGGCATATGAATCGCATCGGTACGCTTCTTGCCAAAACCACGAAGGTTACAAAATTAGACCCCCACTCCGAGGCCGCCATGACGCACACTGTTCTGCGTGGGCCCTTCGGTGTTGCCCAGTGGGCCGCCGCCGGTAGAGCGGGTGGCGGACCTCGTCGCGCAAGGGAGGGAGCGCGGCGTCGTCACGATGGGGGACGTGGCCGCCGCTGTCGATCGCTCCGACTTGCCTGCAGATGCCATTGACGGCGTAGTCAGCTTGCTCGCAGAAGAGGGGGTGGAGATTCTCGACGCTCAGCACGATGAGCTCGAGGATTTGCGGCAGGCTGGCGAGGAGGAGGCCGCCAGGCGGGCACCCACCAGCGATCTGGTCCGCATCTACCTGCGCGAGATCGGCCGTGTGCCACTGCTAACGGCAGAAGACGAGGTCGAACTCGCCAAGGCGATCGAGGCGGGCCTGTTCGCCGAGGAGAAGCTGCATGGCGGCTTCCCGCTGTTCGGCGTGCAGCGCTGCGACCTCGACCTGCTGGTCAGGGACGGACTACGGGCTAAACAGCGGCTGACAGAGGCAAATCTCCGGTTGGTGGTGTCGATCGCCAAGCGGTACCTCGGCCGCGGGATGCCGTTCCTGGATCTGATCCAGGAGGGCAATCTGGGCCTGATCCGCGCGGTGGAGAAGTTCGACTACACCAAGGGGTACAAGTTCTCGACCTACGCGACGTGGTGGATCCGCCAGGCCATTACCCGGGCCATCGCCGATCAGGCGCGGACGATCCGTATACCCGTGCACATGGTCGAGACGATCAACAAGCTTGCCCGTGTTCAGCGTCACCTTCACCAGGACCTGGGCCACGAGCCTGCGCCCGAAGAGATCGCCATGGAGATGGGCCTGCCGGTGGACCGGGTCATGGAGATCCAGCGGATCGCGCTGGAACCCGTCTCGTTGCAATCGCCCATCGGCGAGGAAGACTCCGATCTCGGCGACTTTATCGAGGACGCGGACGCTGTGGTGCCGATCGAGGCAGCAGCGTTCATGATGCTGCAGGATCAGCTTGAGGGCATCCTCGACGACCTCTCCGACCGCGAGCAGAAAATCATCCAGCTGCGGTTCGGCTTGGCGGACGGGCACCCACGAACTTTGGAGGAGGTCGGCAAGGAGTTCGGCGTGACGAGGGAACGCATCAGGCAGATTGAGTCGAAGACGCTGGCCAAGCTACGCCACCCGAGCCGCGCTCAAACGCTCCGCGAATACCTCGACTGACCGCGGGTCGGCCGCCGCGGCCCAGGAAGCCCGCGGCCAGACCCATTACCGGCCAGACCCATTACCCATTACCGGGCAGACCCATCACCGGGCAGACCCATCACCGGCAGACCCATCACCGGCAGACCCATCACCGGCAGACCCATCACCGGCAGACCCATCACCGGCAGACCCATCACCGGCAGACCCATCACCGGGGATGACTCACGCGTGAGCCCTCCTCGGTAATGGGCGGCCCGCAGCCGTGTGCGGCGGGCCGGCGCGCATTTCAGTGCCGTGCGGGCGGGCTGTCCCGGGTTTCCGAACCAGGGAAGTAGGCTTCGCCATTGCCTGCCCCATCGCCACGGAGGCCGGGGACCTTGCCGCCGACCTTGTGCCGTGCGGTCTGGGCAAGGTCACCCGCCTGGGCGTGCAGCGCACCGGCCGCCTGCTGCACGGCGGGGTTGTCCATGACCTTGCGGCCGACATTCTTGATCTGCTCGTAACGTTCCCGGCCGGCCCGGGCGCCGGTGATGAAACCGACGGCGAACCCGGCGATGAACGTGATGCGGTAACGCATCAGGACCCTCTCTTCGCGATTGTTTGTCGCACGTTTCCACGCGCACCCATGATTTGCCCCTGACAGCCGCCGGTATTCCGGTGAACGCCGGGCAACCGTGGCTGGGTTCGCATGCGAACGCCGCCGCCGAGCCGGGCGCACGGCCCGCATACCAGGGCAGCGCGGCCGCTACGCGATGGCGGGGTGCGTTCCGCGGGTGCGCTACCCTGGTTGCCGACGTGCACCGGTACGGTAACCGCCGTACCTCGGTGCCACCTGGTCCGTATGATCGTGTGCTGTCCCATCCCGCGTAGCTCAATTGGCAGAGCGTCCGGCTGTTAACCGGCAGGTTATAGGTTCGAGTCCTATCGCGGGAGCCACAGCATGACGCAGGCAGCGCCCGCGGTCGTCAAAATCCCCACAACCGGCCCGGGCCGGCCGAACGGGCGAAGGCCAGCCGCCCGGCGCCCGGCCGGGTCTGCGTGAACGGGACCGGACGGGCGGCCACCCGGGGGAGCGGCGAGGTCATCGAGGTGGAACACGGCATTACCGTGTACCCGGCCCGCGAGGACCACGGGTGCTGGCGGGCGGTCTGGTACGAGCACGTCCAGCGGCAGCAGTGCGAGGCGGCCAGCGAGGAGAAGCTGGCCGCCAGGCTGGAGAAAGGTCGCCGAGCGGCTGGCGGCCGGCGCCCGAACATGACACGTCCCGGCGCGGACCTGATCGCCCACTACCTGGACCCTGACCGGCTTCCCGTCGACGAGCGGGGGTCTCGCAAGCACGCCCATGCGCAGTGGGGGCTGTGCGAGCGGTTCGCCGCCCCGGTCATCGGCACGGTCACCCGCCAGGACATCAAGACAGAGCACACTCAGAAGATCGTCAACGCCGCCCCCACGCCGGGGGAAGGCGCGCGGGTCCAGAGGATGATCTCCGCCCTGGTCAGCGTCGGCCTGGACGGCGGTACCTGGCCAACTCGCGGCTGGCCAAGGTGCACTGGCAGGCCGGGAACCGCCCGCTGCCCGCACCCCGGGTCAGCGTAGCGGGGGAGTCGGCGCCGTGGGTCGACCCCGACGAGATCCCCGCCGACTCTGGCATGGGCAAGCTCGGCCGGGCGCTGGCCGCCGCCGGGCGGCATGGCGAGCCGGATGAGCTGATGGCGTACACCGCCGCCTACAGGGGGGCTGCGTCGGGGCGAGCTGACTGCGCTCACCGTCGCGCAGGTCGACACCGCCGCCCGGGTGATCACGGTGGACCGCAAGGTGGTCGAGGTCGCCGGGTACCTCTTCGTCGAGGCGCCGAAGACCCGCAAGTTCCGCCGGACCATCTACCCGCGCCGCGCGCCCGCTGGGTACCCGCTCGCCGAGCGGCTTGCCACCCAGATCGGGCAGGCCCGCGCCAAGCAGGAGGTCGGGGCCAACCCGCCCCGGCTGATCTTCCGCTCGCGGATGGGGAAGCGCTGGCGGTCCTCCGACTTCCAACGCAACGTCCTCCAGCGCGCCGACCTGGCCGCCGGGCGGCGCGACGGCTGCCAGCTCGGGGACCGTCCATGGGTGGGTGGCGTCGGGCTGGCGGAAGCAGGTTCACTGCCGAGGGTCTTGCGAAGTTCGCCGGGTGCGGCAGGGCCGGGGCCGCAAGCCATCGTGGGTGGCGCCCAGAATTCACGCGTGCCGGGCCCAGCGCCGGGCGAAGTCAGCGACGGCGGGGTTGCGATCCGGGTCATCCGCGGGCTGCGGAAGCGGTACGAGGACGTTGAGGCGGTGCGCGGGATCGATCTGACGGTCCGGACGGGTGAGATTTTTGCGTTCCTGGGGCCGAACGGCGCGGGGAAGACGACGACCGTCGAGACACTGGAGGGCTACCGGAGCCGCGACGGCGGCGAGGTGGAAGTGCTCGGAGCAGACCCGGCACGTCCGCCGCCGGGGTGGCGGGCGTGTATCGGCGTGGTCTTGCAGGAGTCTGAGCCGGAGGCCGAGCTCACGGTCGAGGAGTGCGTCTCGCTTTATGCCGGCTACTACCCGGGGGCGCGGGCGGTGGCTGAGACGCTTGAGCTGGTGGGTCTGGCGGATCGGCCCACTGCCAGGTGCGGCCGGCTGTCGGGCGGCCAGAGCAGGCGGCTGGACGTGGCCCTGGCCCTGATCGGCGACCCGGAACTGGTGTTCCTCGACGAGCCGAGGATGCGTTTGGGCTAGCTTGCTAGTTTACTCGTCCGGTCGGCGTTCTTGGGTAAGGGTCCCGGATAGGGATGGAGGGGCGTCGTGGCCTTTCGCCTCTAGCGCCCTGGATGGGATAGCGAGTTAGCCGCCGAGGGCTGTTCGGATGGCGGCGAGCCGGTCGGGGTTGGCGTGCCACCAGGTCCACTTGCCGCGCCTCTCGCCCGAGATGAGGCCAGCGTCGGCCAAGACCTTGGTGTGGTGCGAGACCGTCGGTTGGCTCTTACCGAGCGGGTTCTCCAGGTCGCAGGAGCAGACTTCGGGGCTGGAGGCCACGATGGATAGGAGCCGGAGCCGTACCGGGTCGGCCAGGGCGGACAGTACGCGGGCTAGGTCAGTGGCATCGGCCTCGTCGAGCGGGGCGGCGGTGACCGCTGGGCAACAAACGTCGTAGGTCCGCTCGTCGAGCGCCTTGACTTTGGTCTTTACGGGCACAGCGAGCCTCCGCATCACATTGACAGCGGTCGATCTGATAGCCATACTGGCTGAGTCACATCGACGTGTGTCGATCTTACCAGGAGGTTCCGGTCGTGTCCCGCGTGCAACTCGCCCTCAACGTCTCAAACCTGGACGACGCCATCGACTTCTATTCCAAGCTGTTTGCGGTCGAGCCAGCCAAGGTCCGCCCCGGCTACGCCAACTTCGCTATCGCCGAACCACCGCTCAAGCTGGTTCTGATCGAGGATGCGGACCAAAAGCCGGGGGAGCTCAACCACCTGGGCGTTGAGGTAGAGACCACCGAACAGGTCGCCGCAGCGCACGCCCGCCTTGCCGCTGCCGGACTGGCGACCGCGGTTGAGGATCAGACGAAGTGCTGCTATGCCGTGCAGGACAAGGTGTGGGTGGATGGTCCTGGTGGGGAGCCGTGGGAGGTCTACACGGTCCTGGCCGATGCCGAGACGCCCGCTGGCTCCCTCCGGGCCGAGAGTCCTTCAGGTGCGGTGTGCTGTGCTGCTCGTCCCGACCTGGCCGGTGTGGTCGCCGATCGTGGCGCCTCGTGCTGCTGAGCGACCGGCCGTGACCGAGGTCCTGATCGACGCAACGGCTGCACCCGATCCGGGGGTGCCCGTGGTAGGCCGTCTGTCGCTGCTGGATCGGTTCCTGCCGGTGTGGATCATCGCGGCGATGGCCGCCGGGATCGGCCTCGGGCGCGCCATCCCCAGTCTCGGGCGGCATCTCAGCGCTGTTCAGGTGACCTCTGGTACGTCGCTGCCGATCTTCGTTGGGCTGCTGGTGATGATGTATCCGGTGCTCGCCAAGGTCCGGTACGGCCAGCTCGGGCCGGTCAGGACGGACCGGCGACTGTTGGTGTCCTCGCTCGTATTGAACTGGCTGGTCGGTCCCGTCGTCATGTTCGCGCTGGCCTGGCTGCTGCTACCTGACCAGCCCGCGTTTCGGACCGGGGTCATCATCGTTGGCCTGGCCCGTTGCATCGCGATGGTGCTGATCTGGAACGACCTTGCCTGCGGCGATCGGGAGGCCGCAGCGGTGCTCGTCGCCGTCAACTCTCTGTTCCAGATCGTCGCGTTCGCACTGCTCGGCTATTTCTACCTCCGGGTCCTGCCCGGCTGGCTAGGGCTGTCTACGGTCGGTCTGCACTTTTCACTCGGGCGGATCGCACAGACCGTCGCCATCTTCCTCGGCGTCCCGCTTGCCGCCGGGTTTGCCACCCGGACCCTCGGAGAGCGAGTCAAGGGCCGGGAGTGGTACGAGCGTCGCCTGCTGCCGCGGCTTGGTCCGTTCGCGCTCTACGGGCTGCTGTTTACCATCGTTGTGCTCTTTGCCCTCCAGGGCCACACGATCACCGCCAGACCAGGTGACGTGGCCCGCGTCGCGCTCCCGCTGCTTGGCTACTTCGCCGTCATATGGACTGGTGCGTTCGCCTGGGGTCGGATGATCGGTCTGCCCTACGAGCGGACCGCGACCCTGGCGTTCACCGCCGCGGGCAACAACTTTGAGCTGGCGATCGCCGTCGCCATCGGCACCTTTGGCGTCACATCGGGTCAGGCCCTCGCCGGGGTCGTCGGTCCCCTGATCGAGGTCCCTGTGCTGGTCGCTCTCGTCTATGTAGCGCTGTGGGCACGCCAGCGGTTTTACCCAACCGGAGTAGTCGCATGACCGCCAAACCCGAGGTGCTGTTCTTGTGTATCCACAACGCCGGGCGCAGCCTGGCCGCCAAGGTCCTGCTCGACCACTACGCGGTGGGAAAGGTCGAGGTACGCTCAGCCGGCTCCGAACCAGCAAGCGCGGTAAATCCCTCCGTCGTCGCGGTGCTCAGGGAACGGGGTCTCGACCCAAGCAGAGAGTTCCCCAAACCGCTCACCGACGAGCTTGCCCGGGCCGCCGATGTGGTCGTAACGATGGGCTGCGGCGATACCTGCCCCTACTACCCCGGCAAGCGATACCTCGACTGGGACCTCCCCGACCCCGCCGGACTGCCCATCCAAGACGTGCGACCCATCATCGACGAGATCGACAAGCGAGTCCAATCCCTCCTTGCGGAGCTACTTGATCCCAGGGGACAATGATCTTGAACAACGACGAATTGGGCCGGAACAGGACCGCGGCATGTGAGCGCCACCGGCTTCCCAGAGGCCCGGAATGACCGTCCATGATGAGAACCTAATGCCCGACCACGGGCCTCCTGATGAAGCAATTAGGGCCGCACGGCCAGGTTCGTCACTGACTTGCCAGCTCGCCGCCTCTGCGGGTCGTGGCGTTGTCCGGGGCCACGTCGTTGTCGCAGTCAACGTATCTCGCGAACGCGGAGACGCGGATCATCTACCGCCAGGAGTCCGACCAGCTCGGCTCCACCGCCGCGATGCTCAACCTCACCGGGACCGAGCAGAAGATGCTTCCCCAGCTCGGCGCCGGCCAAGGACTCTGGCGGATCAAAGACCGCTCATTTGTCGTGCAGCACCAGCTTCACGCGGCCGAGCCGACCATCTTCGACACCACCGCCAGGATGCGTGACTCGACAGAGCAACGTTGAGGTTCGCGGCCATGTCGGCTCGCCCGCGCGGACGGGCTGCGCACGCATTGGCGGGGTGGACGGTCCTACGCACCTACCGGGCGTGGGATCAGCAGAACAACCGGGTGGCAGCGACGGCACGCTGACGCGCGCCAGCCACGGCGCTCCTGACACCCGGCTCGATCGGCCCGCGGCCGTGGCGGTGCCGGTGGTACTACCGCAGGTAGTCGTCACCGTCGATGACAGCGGCCTTGCCCGGATCGCTGTCGGGAACATCGACCACCACGACGCGATCGACTGTCCGGACGGGCCGATCTGTCGGGACGAGCTGGGTGCAGCTTTGGCGAGCATCGCCGAGCAAGTCGGCGGGCCGGTCCGGGCCGAGGTCCGCGAGCCCGACGGGTCGCGGTACGCCGACATCCTCCAACCCCGCGCCCCAGCGTCCAAGCCCGACAGCGACCACGAGAAGGGCGAGCCGGGTGAGGGGCCGCTGTTGCGAGGTGAGGGGTTCTTGGCGGGCGAGACCGTACTGGTCGCGGTCATCGCCACGAGCACCCGCGCCGACGAACACGGCGCAGCTTCCCTCACAAGTCCGCCGGAGCCGCCACGACCGACCGGCGAAGTGGTGTTGTTGGGTTCTGCGTCGGGAACGATCGTCCGCGGCAGCCTCCCGGCGCACCCGGCCCGACCGATGCGGTGGTGGCGGCGGGAACCGGCCAGACGGGCCCGGTCGGGCAACGACACCGCGATCAACATTGGGCTGGGGCTGATCGCCGCGCTGGGCGTGCTGGCTGGGCTGTTGCGCGTGGCGGGGACGATCGCCGCCTGGCTCACCGGCACTCACCATCCGGTGGGGAGTCTCGGAGCTGGGCTCGCGGTGCTTGCCCATCCGACCCCGCCCGCCGCTGCGTTGCGGGCGCCGGGGCTGAGCCCATTCGCCTATTGGGCCGTCGTCGCCGGTCTACTGGCCGTGGTCGGGGTCGTCGCCTGGCTGGTAGTCCGCTTGGTTCGCGCGCATGACTCCAGCTACGATCCTCGCAGGCGGGCTGGGCTCGCCACTACCGCGCAGATTCGCAACGTCGCCTCCGGGCGGGCGCTGCGTCGCAGGGCCGCGACGCTGCGCCCCTCGCTGCGCAAACCCTCCCCGGCCGAGGTCGGGTATCTGCTCGGGCGAGCAAAAGGCCAACAGGTATGGGCGTCGGTCGAGGACTCGATGCTGCTGGTCGCTCCGCCGCGCTCGGGCAAGGGCCTCCATGTCGTCATCAACGCGATCTTGGACGCGCCGGGTGCGGTGGTGACGACCTCGACCCGCCCCGACAACCTCACCATCACCCTCACGACCCGCCAACAAGTCGGGCCGGTCGCGGTGTTCGATCCCCAGCACTCGGCGCCGGGCCTCTCAGCGGGGCTGCGGTGGTCGCCGGTTCGTGGCTGCGACGAGCCGTTGACGGCGGTGATCCGCGCCACCGGCCTCGCCGCAGGCACCGGCCTTGGTGGTGGTGGTGGTGGTGTGGAGGGCGGCGGGTTGGGTTCTGGGAGGGCAAGACCGCCGCCGCCATCCAAGCCCTGCTGCACGCCGCCGCCCTCGACGGGCGTGACGCCCGGACGTTGTGTCAGTGGGCGCTCAACCCGACCGCCGCGGCCGACGCCGTTCACGTCCTCCAGAGTGACGGTCGGGCGGCGGAGGCGTGGGCGGACTCGCTGGAGTCGATGATCGACTCTGACCCCCGCACCCGTGATTCGATCTGGCAAGGCGTAGGGCTCGCCTTCAAGGCCCTCGCCGACCCTCGCGTGCTCGATGCCGTGACCCCACTCGACGGTGAGCACTTCGACCCGGATGCGTTCCTGGCCGAGCACGGCACCCTGTATCTGTTGGCGACCGGGGCCGGGGCGGGCGCGTCGGCGGCGTTGGTGTCGGCGTTCATCGAGGATTTGACCGAGACGGCCCGCCGCCACGCGGCCCGCTCACCCGGCGGCCGCCTGGACCCGCCGCTGCTGTTGGCGTCCGACGGTGGCGGGACCGGGATCACGACGTTGACGGTGTTGCAGTCGATGGCGCAGGCCCGGCAGAAATGGGGCGAGAACCAGGCTGCCGCGATCTCCGACACCGCGATCGTCAAGGTCATCCTTGGCGGGGAGTCCAACAGCCGCGACCTGCAAGACCTCTCCATCCTGATCGGCGAGCGCGACGAGACCACCGACTCGACCACCACCGACGCAACCGGCGGCCGGTCGCATCAGCGCTCGATCCGCCGCGTCCCGATCCTGCCCCCGGACGCTTTGCGGACGATGCCGTTCGGGCTTGGCACGATCCTCCTGCGCGCTGGGCCGCCGATCGTGACTGACCTGCGCCCATGGACGGGCCGCAAGGACGCCGACCAGCTCGCCGCCGGGCGCCGCCAGGTCGAGCAGACCTTGCGCTCCGCCGCCTGACCTGCCCGCCGACCGGGCGGGTGGGGATCGGTGGCGCACCTCTCATGTCGGAGCACCGGCCGGTGCTCGCTCATTGGCCCGAGCCTGGGAGGTACATCATGGCGATCAAGACCGAACCGTCGATCAAGGGGTTCATCGCCAGCGACCCGCGACTGACGTTCAACGACGACGGCGAGGCACGTTTCTATGCCCGCTTCGGACAGAACCACTACCGCCGCGAGGACGACGGCAGCTTTACCGAGCTCAAGGGCCATCCCGCCCAGACAGCCCGGTGGCCGTAGAACAGCGCCAGCCCAGCCAGACGACAACCTCTCCCGCCCACATCGCGGATTGCGGGCCAGCCGATACGGGCCACCCGGCAGCAGACACGAAGACATGGGTCAAGTAACCAGCGCCCCCCGCGGTGCCGCCTGGCAGTGAGCCGCCAGCGCCTGCTACTGGCCGACGCGCCTGCCGCAGAGAGCATCGGCGGTCATGGCAGGTATGCAATAACACTCGATCTGAGTACACAGCAGCATCCAGCACGGAGTCGATGCTGGAATACAGATCGGCGGATCTTCGCGCGTCTGCTACCGAGTGCTGATCACGCTCTGCGATCGGCGTCGGGCCGGGGTGCGCAGGCGCATCAACCGCGGCGGGTGCGCCAGCGGCGCCGCATGTGGTCGCGAACTGGGCCTGCGGCCAGCGCTCCGTGGCTTGCTCCCCTTATCGCTGGTAGCGCGACGTACCTCATCGCGGCAGAAGCGGGCGTTCACGCCCAGCGCTGCCGACGCATAAACATACGGCCTGAACGCCTGCCTGCTCGGCCGTGGTCAGGATGGCCAACGGTGCTGAGAGCTCTTGATAACCGCACGCCGAGCCGCCGATCTGTATCGGATGGGCTCTTCGGGCAGGTGAGCGTCGGCAATCATGCCTGCGTGCCCAGGTCGGCATTCCGGTTGGAGTAGTCGCAGGCTGCGGTGTTGTGGTGACCGGTGTGTAAGACCTTCGGCTTTCCAAGAAGGGGGCTTCGGACGGCCTGGATCTTGGGCTGGATCTGGATCCGCCGCCGAATCCAGCCGTATATGAAATCAAGGCGCCGCCCCACGCGGCGCCGCTGGCCGGCGTCAGCGCCGGGCTCAGCCTTGGGGAGGCCCGCCCGGCGCACGCCGGGCCACGCACTCCACGCGATACGCAGATCAAGGCAGCTCACATGTCACGCAGGGTACTGGGTACGTAAGTATTCGGAAACCGCGTGGCGTGCGGGCGGGCTGTGGTGCCGGCGATGGCCCGCGACACGTGGTGTGTGGTGCGTGATTTGCGACTGCTGACCGTGTTTGCTGTGCTGCGTGTCGGTTACGGCGGGCGTTGTCCCGGGTTCGGAGGATGCTGAGGCGCCGCTGCGAGATGTGCTGGCTGCGGCGCTGGAGGCCAATGAGCGGCTGGCGCGGCTGGCGGAGGAGCTGCGGGCGGAGAACGCGCGGCTGCGGGCGGAGAACGCGGAGCAGGCGGCTGAGCTGGAGCGGGTGCGGGCTGACCTGGCGGTTTTGCAGCGGATGGTGTTCGGGCGGTCGTCGGAGCGGGCGCGGCCGGAGCCGTCTGCGGACGGCGGCGGGGGGCAGGATCAGGGCTGGGAGCGCGGGAGCGGCACGGGCGGGAAGAAGCGGGGCCCGGGGGCGCGGGCGGGGCGGCGGGATTACGCGCATCTGCCCCGGGTTGAGGTGGTCTGGGATTTCGGGGGCGGCTACTGCTGCCCGGAGTGCGGGACGCCGTTTACGGGCCTGGGCAGCGATCATGTGACGGAGCAGCTGGACTGGCTGGTCGTGGTGCGGGTGCGGGCGGACTGCCGGCGCCGGTACCGGCGGGCCTGCTCGTGCCGGGTCCCGGCGACGGTGACGGCGCCCGGCCCGCCGAAGGCGATCGGCAAGGGCCTTTTCACCAACGGGTTCCTCGCGATGGTGTTCACGGAGCGGTTCGCGGCGGGGCGGAGCATGAACTCGCTGGTGACGGGGCTGGCCAGGCAGGGCGCGGAGATCTCGCCGGGCACGCTGGCCGGGGCGTGCGCGCGGGCCGGGGCGCTGCTCGTGCCGCTGGAGGAGGCCATCACGGCGCGGTCGCGCCAGTCGTGGCACCTGCACGCGGACGAGACGACGTGGCGGGTCCTCGCCCCGCAGGAGGCAGACGGCCCGGTCAAGTGGTGGCTGTGGGCGTTCCTGGGCCCGGACACCGCCTGCTTCGCCATGGACGCCACCCGCGCCGGGACGGTCCTGGCCCGCCACGCCGGCATCGACGAGAAGACAGGGCAGCTCACCGCGGATGGAGGCGAGCCGCGGCGGCTGGTGATCTCCAGCGACTTCTACGCCGTCTACCAGTCCGCCGGGAAGAAAGCGGACGGCCTGGTCAATCTTTACTGCTGGGCGCACATCCGGAGGTATTTCGTGCGGGCCGGCGACGCGAACCCCGCCCAGCTGAAGTACTGGACAGCGGCGTGGCTGGAGCGGATCAAGAACCTGTACGCCGCGCACGCGCAGCTCATGACCGCGTGGGCGGAGGCTGCGGCACCCGCGCCGCGGGAAGCGGCAGCCCGGCTGGAAGAGGCCGGCGCCGCCTGGGACGAGGCGATCGGCGTGATCGACGAGGCCCGCTGGACGCAGATGAGCGCTCCTGGCCTGCAGGAACCGGCGAAGAAGGCGCTCGCCACCGTGGACCGCGAATG
>DATIYI010000032.1:0-12430 GCA_035517695.1 Streptosporangiaceae bacterium | reverse complement strand
GTTTGAGGTTGTTTCGGGTTTGGTGTGGAGGACTTCGCGGGCCTGCTCGGCGGCGCGGGTGATGCTTTCGCTGATGAAGTCGAGGAAGCGGGCGATGTTCTCCAGGCGGGTGGCGGCGGAGGTGTGGGGGCCGAGGATGGCGACGCCTTGGCGTGCGGTTTCGACGAGCTGGTCGTTGGACCGGACGCTGGCGATCGTCGCCTGGTAGAAGAGTTCGTCGTCGACGACGTAGCGGTCGCGGCGGCGTTCGTCGCGTTCTCGGCGGACGAGGCTCTGGCTCTCCAGGAAGGCGATCGCTTTGGAGATGGACGCTGGGCTGACCTGGAGGCGCTGGGCGAGTTGGGACGCGGTGAGGCTGCCCGCGTCGGTGGTGAACAGGCAGGTCAGCACCCGGGCCGTCATCTTGGGCAGGCCCGAAGCCATGAGGACGGTGGTGAGTGTCTCCACGTACTCGGCCACGGCCTCGGCGTCGCGTCCGGGTGGCTGGGGGACTGACTCCTGCCCTCGGGAGGAGGCAGGCCTGCGCCGGTGTGCGCGGCGTTCGGTGGCGCGGTGGGCCAGGTCGGCGCGGTAGGCCGTGGGGCCGCCGTTGCGCATCACCTCGCGCGTGATCGTCGAGGTCGGACGGCCGAGGCGTCGGCCGATCTCGGCGTAGGGGAGGCTGTCGGCCAGCCCCAGCGCGATCTGCTGGCGTTCCTGCTGGGTGAGCCTGCCTCCCGGCATCGCGATCACCTTGGCGATCCTTCGTGGTGGTCCCTGATCCCCCCACGGTAGCGTTCACTCGTCATCCATTGCAATGATCAGGGCATTTTGTCGTTGCATTACTCTCAACGCGGTTGCAACAGTTTTCGACTTTGACCTGTATATATGTCGATTCTGCGCAACAGGTGTGTTGTCGTAGTCTAGAAAGCAACGTAGCGTTTCTGGTATCAGAAACAGCGAACGAGCACCGGAGAGCATGATGCAGAACTTCGACACCCCCGCCCCGATCTCCGCCGTCCTGGACATCCCGGCCGGACGCATCCAGTTAATCGCCGCAGACCGCGCCGACACCACCACCGTCGAGGTCCTGCCCGCCAACCCCTCCAAGAGCCGCGACACCAAGACCGCTGAGCAGACCGTCGTCGCCTACGCCGACGGCGTCCTGCGGATCCACACCCCCGAGCCCAAGAACCAGCTCTTCGGCCCCTCCGGATCCCTGGAGGTCACCGTCCAGCTGCCGGCCGGCTCCCGCATCGAGGCCAAGGCCGCCAGCGCCGAGCTCCGCGGCGTCGGCCGCCTTGGCGACATCGCCTTCGAAGGCGCGTATCGCCAGATCAAGATCGACGAGGCCGCGAGCGTCCGCCTCACTGCGATCGACGGCGACGTCGAGGTCGGTCGGCTCAACGGCCCCGCGGAGATCAGCACCGCAAGGGGCGACATCCGGATCACCGAGGCCGTGCGCGGCACGGTCGTGCTCCGCACCCAGTCCGGCGACATTTCGGTCGCCGCCGCCGGCGGCGTATCGGCCGCCATGGACGCCGGCACCGGCTACGGCCGTATCAGCAACGCCCTGAAGAACGATGGCACCGCCGATCTCGACATCCGCGCCACCACCTCCCACGGCGACATCACCGCCCGCAGCCTCTAAAGGAGCAGAACCAGGACTGTCCGGCCGGGCCCACCGCGATCGAGATCCTGTCGGTCGTTCGCCGAGGACGCGGCCGTCCGACCCCAGGGGCCTGCGATCCACGTGCAGGGCCTGAAGAAGTCGTCCAACAGCAGGCCGACAGCAACATCGAGCTCGGCGTGATCCACCGCGAGCGCACGCTGGGCCCCGTGCTGGACAACATCACCGTCCCGGTGCGGTACGTGGTTGCTTCGGGGACGTCCTTCGGAAGCCACGGTGATGAGCAAGAACGGCTACGCAACATCCTCAATGCGGTGACCGCCCGCAACCCGAACATCAAGCTGAGCGAGAAGGTCGCCAGCAACCACGGTGCGATCCTGAGAAAAGAGTTCCCAGCCATCGCCGAGGCCGTACGCGAGGTCGCCGCCCTCGACCGCGGGGTTCCAGGTGGGTGATCAGCTGACATTCGGTCAGGTCACCTTCATCGTGGGAGACTAAGGCTGAGGCGTTTGGTGAATCTTCGGCGGCGCACACAGCCTGGCACGCCCTGGTGGTCTCGCGTTGGGCTATTCGGCTGCCGGTTGCCTGCTGGCGGAAACGTCGTCGAGCGCAGCCGAGATCTCGGCGGGCAGCACGACCTCCTTGGCTTCCAGAATGCCGGTGAGCTGGCCGATAGTGCGTGCTCCCACGATCGCCGAACTGACGGCCGGGCGGTCGGCCACCCAGCTCAGCGCTACCGCGAGCGGCGAAACGCCGAGGCCGTCGGCGGCGGTGCTCACCGCCTCCACGATGGCGCGGCACCTTTCGCCCAGATAAGGCTGCACGAACCAGCCGAAGTGCGGGGTCGCGGCCCGTGAATCCGCTGGGATCCCGGTGCGGTACTTGCCGGTGAGCACGCCACGGCCGAGCGGGGACCAGCAGAGCACGCCTATGCCCCCGTCGTCCGCGGCGGGTAGCGCCTCCCGCTCGATATCGCGAGCGAGCAGCGAATACTCGACCTGTATCGAGGAGACGGGTGCCCGACCCGGCCAAGCTTGCTGCCAGGTCGCGGCGCGCGCCAATTGCCAGCCGGCGTAGTTGCAGACTCCCGCGTACCTCGTGCGGCCAGCGGTCACGGCGTGGTCGACGGCAGAAAGCGTTTCCTCCAGCGGTGTCGACGGATCCCACGCGCCCACCTGCCACAGATCCACGTGGTCGACGCCCAGCCGGCCCAGTGAGGCATCAAGGGCGGCCAGCACGGCCCGCCGCGAGACGTCCCCGGAAGTCTTCGAAGCGAGGACCATCTCCGACCGCGGTACGACGTCGCGCAGCAGGCGGCCAATGATCAGCTCGGCATCACCGCCCGCATATGAGCCTGCCGTGTCAATCAGGGTTCCGCCGGCATCGGCGAACGTGACGAGTTGGGCGGCGGCGTCGTCTTCACTCGTGTCGCGGCCCCACGTCATCGTGCCTAGCCCGAGCCGCGAGACTCGAAGGCCCGACGCCCCGAGCCTGCGCTGCTCCATGACCGGAGGTTAACGCTTCCGCGCCGTTGCCGGCGGCGGGCATACCGAGCATGCGGCACTAGAGTCTGGAATGTGACAACGGTTCTCCTGGTGCGCCACGGCCTGACCGCGCTCACCGGGCCGGTACTCGCGGGCTGGACTCCCGGCGTGAATCTCGATGACCGCGGCCGGGCGCAGGCGGAAGCGCTCGCCGCGCGGCTCGTGCCCGTGCCGCTGGATGCGATCGTCACAAGCCCGCTCGAGCGTTGCAGGCAGACGGCGCTGGCTATCGCGGCGGCGGCCAGCGCGGCGCCTGACGGTCAGGCGCGCGACGGTCAGGGGGAGCTGGCCGTGCACATCGATGACCGGGTCGGCGAGTGCCACTACGGCGACTGGACGGGCCAGCGGCTGAAGAAGCTCGCCAAGGAGCCCCTCTGGCGTATCGTGCAGGCGCATCCGAGCGGCGCGCGGTTCCCTGGGCCGGACGGCGAAGCTCTGCCCGACATGCAGTACCGTGCGGTCGCCGCGGTACGGGACTGGAATGCGAAGCTGGGCCGCGACGCGTGTTATGTCGTGTGCTCGCATGGGGACGTGATCAAGGCGATTGTTGCCGATAGCCTGGGTGTTCATCTCGACCAGTTCCAGCGGATCCAGATCGATCCGTGCTCGCTGACCATCATCAGGTACACCGAGTTGCGGCCGTTCCTTCTCCGCCTCAACGACACCGGAGGGGATGTGGGCGGTCTCACGAAGGCGGCTCGCGGTGCGGGGCATGCAGGCAGCGACGCCATGGTAGGCGGCGGCGCGGGCGCCGATGGTGACAACGCAGACGCGCAGGTGCGCGTCAACAAGGAGGGTGCGGCGGGTGACGGCACAGGCGTCGGCGTGAGCGGCACTGCGGGCGCTGCGGACGGCCAAAGCGTGGGCGCCCCCGCGAGCCTCAGCGCGGACGCTCGCGGGCGCGCGGGCGGCGCGCCGGCTTCCTGCGGCCACGAAGTTCAGCAGCAGCCAGTGGAAGCGCAAGGATAGCGAGATGCCTGTCTATATCTACGACCCGCCGGCGAGGTTCGTGGCAGGCACCGTCGGCCAGCCAGGGGAGCGGACCTTTTACCTGCAGGCGAGCGGTACAGGCAGGGTCACCAGCGTTACGCTGGAGAAACAGCAGGTCAGCTTGCTTGCCGAGCGGCTCGATGAGTTGCTTGACGAGGTGCTGCGCCGATCCGGAGGATCGGCTACCGTGCCCGCGGTTGCGCCCGCGGAATTGCAGGACGACGCGCCACTCGAACTGCCGCTGATGGAAGAGTTCAGGGTCGGGTCCATCGCACTCGCCTGGGACGCGGACGACGACCGCGTCGTGATCGAGGCGCAAGAGGAGTCAGACGAGCCGGTCGAGCCCCTTGCCGAGGATGTCTCCGCAGACGGTCCAGGCGTGTTGCGGGTGCGGATAACGCCCGCCATGGCCCGCGCGTTTGCGCAGCGAGCATTGCAGATCGTCGCGGCGGGACGGCCGCCCTGCCCGCTGTGCGGCCTGCCACTGGACGCGGCGGGGCACGTCTGCCCGAGGCAGAATGGTCATCGCCCTGGCACGGTGGCGTAGCAATGCCAAGGAGCGGCAACCGCCCCGGCGCCAAGGCCCGGCTCGCGGTGCAGCCGGTAAGGCGTCAGAATCAGGACATGCGGGAGCCTCGGTCCGATCGAATGCGCCGGCGGCAGGATGGGGCGGCTGGCGGCCGTGAGGCAATTCTTGACCTGCTGACAATTGGTCCGATCGAAGTCGAGGGTCAGCTTTTCGAGGCGTCAAACGCGACGCTCTACTGCAAGATCAAACACGGCGGCAAGAGCGCGGCGTGTGTCTACAAGCCAATATCGGGCGAGCGGCCCTTGTGGGACTTCCCGCGCGGATCCCTGGCGGGCCGTGAGGTGGCAGCTTATCTGATCTCCGAGGCGGCCGGGTGGGACGTGGTGCCGCCTACCGTGTACCGCGACGGCCCGTTCGGTCCCGGCATGTGCCAGTTGTGGATCGACGCGGACCTTACAGTCGATCTGGTTGCCCTGGCACGGCGCAGCGACCACGCAGGGCTGCGGGACATGGCCGTCTTCGACGCGGTGGTAAACAACGCAGACAGGAAGATCGGCCATCTGCTCCCCACAGCACGCGGGCATCTCTACGGCTGCGATCATGGCGTGTGCTTTTCCGAGGATTACAAGCTCCGCACCGTGCTCTGGCAGTGGCGCGGACGACCGCTGCCTGGAAGGGCGATCGAGGCTCTTGACCGCCTCCGCGCCGCCCTCGACGGTCGCGAGCTGGCGGCCGAACTCGGCCAGCGGCTTGCTGCCGCCGAGATTAGTGCCACCAAGGGCCGAGTGGATTTCCTGCTCAAGCACCGCGTGCATCCATATCCGTCGGAAGAGTGGCCCGCCGTACCTTGGCCGCCGGTTTAGGGCATGTCTCGCGCCGCCACCTGCACCCAGCCAGTGGCGAGGAAGTCGAGTGCGCCGGCAAGCGCACCGATCGCATACGTCCAGTTGTGCCTGCCCGCGGTGATGCGCGATGTCACCGGTATGTGGGCCCGATCGAGCAGAGCCGCGAACCTCGCCGCCTGTCCCCTGATCACGGCAATATCGTCCGACCTGTCCTCCTCGAGCAGGATCCGCTTGCCGCGTGCCATGTTGATGTGCAGGTCAGGGCTATTCGCGGCCATCAGGGACTGGCGCCCAGCGAACATTCCCGCCGTATCATCCACGTGGAAATAACCCGCGATAGAGACAATCTGGCCAAAGAGGTTCGGATGCCGCAGTGCGATGTTCATGGCACCGTAGCCGCCCATCGAGAACCCGGCGATCGCTCGCCGCGCCGGGTCGCGCCTGTCGGCACCCTCGACGGCGGGGATCACAGCATCGAGCAGCCGGCTCTCCACCATGTCCGATCCGTCGGCCGCGTCCGCCCACTCCGTATCCCAGTGGCTGTCACCATTGCCGTCGGGGCAGGCGACCACGAAAGGCGGGTAGCCCTGTTCGAGGCGCTCATCGAGGATCTGGACGAGTCCGTGGTCGAACGCGTCACCCGGGCCGCCCGGGTTCCCGTGCAGGAAGTACAGCACCGGGATGAGCGCAGAGTCGGGTCCTGGCGGGCGCCAGACCCAGACGGAGTGCCACTGCGCATCGTCCGGCCCGCGGACCCTGAGCTGCTGGACGATGCCGTGCGAATGCTCGGAAAACGACCACACGTCGGACTTGGCGAGCGGGGTCACACCCGAGGGCATGATCATCAGCAGTGCAAATACGGCAACGACCGCGACAGCTGCCATCTGCCGAGACCGCGCAGAGCGTGGGCGTGCCGCCGCGGCGTATCGTGGCTCGCCCCGCCGCGAGTTCGCCGCCTGAGACCATCGAGTCACACGGCGTTGCCAAGCTTCGACAAATGTCCCCCCGAGACATGTCCCTTAGCCCTGACCTAACACGATAGTGCCGCGTCAGGCGCGCGTGTAGGGGCCGGCGGTGACCGGCCAGGGCCCCGCTGATCCTGCGGCCACTGGCCAGGGCGACCGGCCAGGGCCCGTTGACCGGAGGGATCCTGTCTCGGTATCCGAGAGCCTGGGCCCAGATGCGGTATGGGTCAGCGATTGCCCGCGTCGCCGTGGTCGCCGCGGCGGCGCAGGTACCGCTCGAATTCGCGTGCGATGGCATCCCCGCTCGCCTCCGGCAGGTCCGTCGCGTCCCGCTGGTCCTCAAGGGCCCGCACGTACTCGGCCACTTCGCTGTCTTGCTGGGCGAGTTCATCGACCCCACGCTCCCACGCACGGGCCTGCTCGGGCAGGTCGGCGAGCGGCAGGGTGATGTCCACGACGTCCTCGATGCCGCGCAGCAGCGCGAGCGTGGCCTTCGGGTTGGGCGGCTGCGCCACGTAATGGGGCACCGAGGCCCAGAGCGAGACTGCGGTCAGGCCAGCCTCGCCGCAGGCGTGCTGCAACACGCCGACGATCCCGGTCGGGCCCTTGTAGTCGACCGGCTGCATGTTGAGCTCGGCCGCGAGCTTGGACTGCGACACCGATCCCGCGATCGGCACCGGGCGCGTGTGCGGCGCGTCGGCGAGCAGCGCGCCGAGCAGTACGATCATGTCAGCGCCCAGGTCGCTGAAGCTCTGCACGAGCTCGTCGCAGAACCGGCGCCAGCGCATGTTGGGCTCGATGCCGTGCACAAGGATGATGTCGCGGTCGATTCCTGCTGGCTTCGCCCGCGACAGCCGCGTCGTCGGCCAGATCAGGTGCTCGGTCCGCCCGGCAGAAAGCTCGACGACAGGCCGTGTCACCTGGAAGTCGTAAAAGTCTTCCGGGTCGATCGCCGCTACCGGCTCAGGATCCCACGCGGCGGCGAGGTGCTCGAGCGCCCCTGACGCGGCCTCGCCGGCGTCGTTCCAGCCCTCGAAAGCTGCGACCAGTACAGGCGCGGTGAGATCATCGACGTTCTCCAACTCGATGGCCCGAACACCTCCTCCGCGCGCTTGCCGTGCCCGGCGGCACTAGCCCGCATCACTTTCGTGCGTCGTTTCCCTGTGACGCGGCCAGGCCGTGGGCGGCGCCGTGGCGAGTGCCGCACCCGATGCCGCCGTAGCCAGCTGCCCGGCCTGCCGCGCGCAGGGCGAACGCTCCCAGCCTACGTGCTTACCGCCGGTCGCCGCGGCACCTCGCCGCCTGCTACGGCAGCGTGCACGACGAGCTACCCGGAGCTAGCTCGCCCCGGATGCGCCGGGCCCCCGCAAGCCCAGGCCGTCCCGAGTTCACGAGCCCAAGCCGCTCCCGAGCTCGGCAGGCGTGCGGCGAAGTAATGCCGTTGGATACAGTTACTACACATGAGCGGGCGATCGGGATCCTTGCGTGCCGCGCTTGGTAAGCGCGTCATTGTGGCAGACGGGGCGATGGGCACCATGCTCCAGGCCCATGACGTCGCCCTCAGCGACTTCGACGACCATGAGGGCTGTAACGAAATACTGAACGTTACCCGCCCTGATGTCGTGCGCGCGGTACACCACGCGTACTTCGCAATCGGTGTGGATTGCGTGGAAACCAACTCGTTCGGTGCCAACCTCGGCAACCTCGGCGAGTACGGCATCGAGGACCGGATCTTCGAGCTTTCCGAAGCGAGCGCGAAGATCGCCAGCGAGGCGGCCGATTACTGGACCGCGGCCACGCCGGACCTGCCGCGCTGGGTGCTCGGTTCGATCGGTCCAGGGACCAAGCTGCCGACCCTCGGCCACGTCACATTCGCCCGGCTTCGCGACACCTACCAGCAATGCGCCGAGGGCCTGCTCGCAGGGGGCGCGGATGCGCTCATCGTGGAGACCTGCCAGGATCTGCTCCAGGCCAAGGCGGCGATCATCGGGGCTCGGCGGGCGATCAACCGCGCGGGCGCGGACGTGCTGCTCATCGCTCAGGTCACCATCGAGACCACCGGTTCTATGCTGCTCGGCTCGGAGATCGGGGCGGCGCTGACCGCACTCGAGCCCCTCGGCATCGACGTGATCGGCTTGAACTGCGCCACCGGGCCGGCCGAGATGAGCGAGCACCTGAGGTACCTCTCGCAGCACTCACGGGTGGCGCTTTCCTGCCAGCCGAACGCGGGCCTGCCCGAACTGACCGCCGATGGCGCCCGCTACCCGCTCAGTCCTGATCAACTGGCTGCGGCGCACGATAGGTTCACCACGGAGTTCGGCGTCGCCCTGGTGGGCGGCTGCTGTGGCACGACACCCGAGCACCTGGCGTCCGTCATCGCGCGGGTCCGCGGCCGCGAGGTGAAACACAGGCGCCCGCGCCCTGAGCCAGGAGCCGCGTCGCTCTACCAGCACGTGCCATTCCGGCAGGAGACCTCGTTCCTCGCCATCGGCGAGCGCACCAACGCCAACGGTTCGAAGGCCTTCCGCGAGGCGATGAACGACGGCAGGTTTGACGACTGCGTGGAGATCGCCAGGCAGCAGACGAGAGACGGCGCACACCTGCTCGATCTGTGCGTCGATTACGTCGGCAGGGACGGTACCGCGGACATGCGCGAGATCGCCGGGCGCCTCGCGACGGCGGCGACGCTGCCGCTGGTGCTCGACTCGACCGAGCCTGAGGTCATTGCCACCGGCCTGGAACTGCTCGGTGGCCGCGCCGTCGTTAACTCGGTCAACTACGAGGACGGTGACGGCCCGCGGTCACGGATGGCGCGGATCATGCCGCTGGTGAGGGAGCACGGCGCCGCCGTGATCGCGCTGACCATCGACGAGGAGGGGCAGGCGCGCACCGCCGAGTGGAAGGTGCGCGTGGCCACCCGGTTGATCGAGGACCTGACGACGAACTGGGGCATGCAGGTCGGCGACATCGTGGTGGACTGCCTGACTTTCCCGATCACCACCGGCCAGGACGAGACGCGGCGGGACGCGATCGAGACCATTGAGGCCATCCGCGAGGTCAAACGCCGCTATCCGGATGTGCAGACAACGCTCGGCGTCTCGAATGTGTCGTTCGGGCTGAAGCCTCCGGCGCGAGCGGTGCTCAACTCCGTCTTCCTCAACGAGTGCACCAAGGCGGGCCTCGATTCGGCCATCGTGCACGCCTCCAAGATCCTGCCGATGGCCCGGATACCCGACGAGCAGCGCCAGGTCGCGCTCGACCTGGTCTACGATAGGCGCAAGGAAGGCTACGACCCGCTGCAGCGGCTGCTCGAGATCTTCGAGGGTGTCGACAGCGCGACCGTGAAGGCCGACCGGGCGGCGGAGCTCGCCGCACTTCCGCTGTGGGAACGGCTGAAGCGCCGAATCATCGATGGTGAACGTAAAGGCCTCGAATGCGACCTGGATGACGCACTTACCCAGCGGCCAGCGCTGGAGATCGTCAACGATGTGCTGCTCGAGGGCATGAAGGTCGTCGGTGAACTGTTCGGGTCCGGGCAGATGCAGCTGCCATTCGTGCTGCAGTCCGCCGAGGTGATGAAGGCCGCGGTTGCCTACCTCGAGCCGCACATGGACCGGGCGGACGAAGGCGGCAAGGGCAAGATCGTGCTCGCCACCGTCAAGGGCGACGTGCACGACATCGGTAAGAACCTGGTCGATATCATCTTGTCGAACAACGGCTACGACGTGGTCAACATCGGCATCAAGCAGCCGGTATCCGCGATCGTGGAGGCCGCGCTCGAACACCGTGCCGATGCGATCGGCATGTCCGGGTTGCTGGTGAAGTCGACCGTAGTGATGCGGGAGAACCTGCAGGAGCTGAGCACCCGCGGGCTCGCGCAGCGCTGGCCGGTGCTACTCGGCGGTGCCGCGCTCACCCGCTCCTACGTCGAGCAGGATCTGGCGGAGCAGTTCGACGGCCAGGTCCGTTACGCGAGGGACGCGTTCGAGGGGCTTCGGTTGATGGACGCGTTCATGGCGGTCAAGCGCCGCGAGGCAGGCGCTAAGTTGCCGCCGCTGCGCGAGCGGCGCGTCCGTGCCAAGCTTCGCCAAGAAACTGAAACCGAACGGCTGCCGCAGGCGCGTTCCGACGTCGCCACGGATAACCCCATCCCAGCGGTTCCGTTCTGGGGAACCCGGGTCATCAAGGGGATTCCGCTCGCGGAGTACGCGGCGTTCCTTGACGAGCGTGCGACATTCATGGGGCAGTGGGGACTTAAGGCGGCGCGCGGTTCCGCGGGTGCGGAAGGGGTTTCCTACGAGGAACTCGTGGAGAGCGAGGGCCGCCCGCGGCTGCGGATGTGGCTGGAGCGAGTACAGACGGAGGGCCTGCTCGAAGCAGCCGTCGTCTACGGCTATTTCCCGTGCGTGAGTGAGGGCAACGACCTCGTCGTGCTCAGCCCGGACGGCATCTCAGCCGGTGCCGCTTCCAGCGCTGAGGCCCCGGGCCAGCCCGGCGCGCGCGCCCAGGCCGGAAATGGCGGCCTGGCCGGCCCGGAGCTCGAACGGTTCACCTTCCCGCGCCAGCGCCGCGACCGCCATTTGTGCCTGGCCGACTTCTTCCGGCCGCGCGAATCCGGCGAGATCGACGTCGTCGCCTTCCAGCTCGCCACGGTTGGCGGGCGAATCAGCGTTGCCACCGGTGAGCTGTTCGAGAAGAGCTCCTATCGCGACTACCTTGAGCTGCACGGGTTGTCGGTCCAGCTAGCCGAGGCACTCGCTGAGTACTGGCACGCGCGCATCCGCGATGAGCTCGGGTTCGGCGCCGAGGATCCCGATGATCTTTACGATTTCTTCCGGCTCGGCTACCGCGGCGCGCGTCTATCGTTCGGCTATCCCGCCTGCCCGAACCTGGAGGACAGGGCGAAGGTGGTGCGGCTGCTGCGGCCTGAGCGAATTGGCGTGACCCTATCCGAGGAGTATCAGCTCGCGCCGGAGCAATCCACCGACGCCGTTGTCGTGCATCACCCCGAGGCCAAATACTTCAGTGCCTGAGCCGTTACTTCAGTGCCTGAGCCGTCGGCAGCGCCCGCGCTGGCACTGCCCACCGGTGGCACCGCTCACGGTGGCACCGCTCACGGTGGCACCGCCCATAGTGGCACCGCCCACGGTGGCACCGCCCACGGTGGCACCGCTCACGGTGGCAGAGTTCCGCGCGCCGCGCGCCAGCGGCGCGTCGCAGCGAGGGAGCCTGGGTGAGGCGGGTCCGCGATCCGGATGCGCTGCTGCAGGCCGTCATGTTCGACATGGATGGCCTGCTCGTGAACACCGAACCGCTGTGGTTCGAGGTGCAGAGCGAGATCATGGCCAGGCTGGGCGGCACCTGGAGCCACGCGGACCAGGCCAAGCTCGTGGGCGGATCACTCACCAACTCGGCCGGATACCTGCGCGCCAAGGCCGCGCCGGTCCCGCCCACGCCGCCCGGTGGTGCGGCAGCCGCGCGTCACCTGCCACCGGGTGACACTGGCCCGGATGGGGATCATGCCCCAGGTGGGCGCCGGAGATCGAGCCCAGCCGGGGGCGGTCCGGCCGCGCGCCAATGGCCTGCGGCGGGCAGGGGCGAATGGCCGCCTGGCGAGATCACGGTGGCCGAGTGGCTTGTGGAAACGATGGTGGACCGTATCGCCGCCCGGGGCGCCCCGCCGATGCCCGGCGCGGCCGAGTTGCTCACCGACGTGGCGGCGGCCGACCTGCCGCGCGCGCTGGTGACTTCGTCGCGGCGTTCCGTGATGGACGCGGTTCTAGGGCGTGTTGCAAAAGCCTCGCGGGTTGTGGCAGCGGGGTTCTGGCGGCGGGCGCTGGACGTGATTTGCGTGCGGTATGGACTGCGGGCCCGTCCGGATATCCCGTTTTTCCTGTTCTTGATGGTTTTCTGCGGGCATGGCGAAGCGCGGGGCCGCGGCAGCGGCC
>DATIYI010000031.1:0-4343 GCA_035517695.1 Streptosporangiaceae bacterium | reverse complement strand
ACGGCGGCATCGGGGCCACGGTCGCGGCGGCGGCCGCGCTCGGTGAACAAGGGCTCGACCTCGCCGTCATCCACCTCCCGCCACCGCACGACCCGGCCATTCTCACGCCGCTGGCGCAGGCCCTTTCCGGGCTGCGCTAACGGTTCGGGGGCCTGAGGCGTGGGGTTTCAAAAGTCGGTCATAGCTGCTGACTAGGGGATCCTCGCTAGCGGCGGTTGATCTCTATGTGACCTGCTTGTACTTGTTGATCAGCCCACCGAGGATCCGGCGCGGGCGAACCGGTCCCTCGTACAGATCGGTGGCGGCAGGTGGTATCTCATTGGCGCGTGGTGGCTCGTGGGATGCCAAAGTCGGCCATCTGCTGTGAACTGGACGTTCGTATCAGGCCGTGATCGCGGCGCCTGGGGTTGGGGTGTTTGTGGCAGGTGATGTCGGCAACGGCGACCGGGAAGCAGGCGAAGCGGTCGGACGGCAAGCTCCGGCCATGATCGGTCGTGTGGGTCAGACTGAACGCGTTCAGGAGTTAGGATCCAACCACTTGAACATGATGTTCAGAATCAGCGTCGGATCTTCAAATTCGCTGTTGACGCAATACCGGCTCACAGCGTGAGACCGAGTTTCGTGCCCACACGCGCTCGGGGTTTTTTGGGTGCGCTTGCCGATCGGCCCATAGCCGCACATGGAAACCGCTATGTTTGCTCGGTGTTTGCTCGTCTGCATTGGTACCGGTCGTCAGTGTCCGGCATTGGCTTGCGCGACAGGGTGCGGGGGCGTCGCCCAGCAGGGCCTCGGCCTGGCCATCTGCACCACCTGGTTCGCCACGCCGGCTCGCGGCACAAGGGCGAGCCGTGGGCCGGGTCCCGGCGCTACGGCGCCGCGGTGCGCCTTGGCCGCCAGGCGCCTGTCGGCGTAGACGACCGCCGCGCCTGACGCGGCGGTGATCACGACTCCGGCGAACGTCCAGGCGATCCGGTATTCATTGAGGCGGACCGCGGCGGCGGCCAGGCCACCCGACGTCAGCAGGATCGTCGTGGTCGTCAAGAAGACGACCGTCGGCGCGTACTTCCGGCGAGCGTGTAGCACATGAACACGTACAAGCTGGCCAGCGCCGTCACGATCGGCGCGGCGGGCGGCAAAACGGCGACGATCACCAGTGAGAGCAACGCCCCTGCCAGCGTGCCGATCAGGCGGTTCCGGGAGCGGGAGACCGACTCGCTCCAGCTGGGCCGCAGCACGGACACACAGGTGAGGATGAGCCAGTACCCGTGCGGCAGGCGCCAGGCGACCGCCGCCGCGCCCCCCCCCGCACAAGACAGTGAGGACCGCGGTGTGGATCCAAACAGTCGCCGCATCGACCGGCTTGGGCTTGACCTTGACCCGGAACAGCGCAACGACCAGCAGCGTGTAGGCGGCGCCGGCCAGGACCCAGCCGCCCGCGGCGAGCCACGTCGCGTGAAGCCGGGCCATCCCGCCGATGGCGGCCATCGCCGGCGCGATGCTCAGCACTCCCGGCGACTGGTGGTTAGCGACGCCTCCCAGCAGGGCCGCGGCCGCCACGATCAGTCCGACCCAGCCGACACGCCCGTACGCTGCGGTGGCCGCCGCCACCAGCACCGCGGTCCCGGCACACAAGATGAGCGCCCGCCCCGCTGCCAGGAACGCCTTGGTGCCGATGCCGGTGATAGCGCCGAGGAACGCCAGGATCGCCACTCCCGTCCCGCCGGTCAGCCATGCCGCTACCGGCAGCGGCGCCGCGAGTGCGAGAAGTACGAGCGACTCCAGCGCCGCCCGGCGTGGGACCAGCAGCAATCTCAACACGCGAGGTAGCGAGATGGACACGTTCGGTCAGTGTATGGCCCAGGTGAGTGGCGCTGGCCGACGCGGCGGCGACGGCCTGGCTGCGCCGCTTCACAATGTCGCACAGCACCTGACCTGCGGAGTTCATAAAGCGGCGCGGGAGAGCGGCACCTCGAACGATCCGCCGGCCGCCGCCAGCCCGGTAAGAGCGCGCGGCCGTCTCGCCAAGAAGGAACAACGCGCGTGAGCAAGCGAATCGCGAAAACAGCCGTTTCAGGACAACCCCGAGCTGTGCAAGCGCATGGAGCTCCGCACCACGGGCCGGCAGCTCCTGGACCAACGGCGGAAAAACCCGCGAAGAGCGGCAACTCAAGCATCGGCCGGAAGGCACCGTTCGCCCAGTGCCAGTACCCCCGCCGCTAGTCCCGCTGATCCGCGCTCACATTGACCAGCACGGCACGACAGCGGACGGCCGCCTCTTCCCTGGCTACTACGGCGGGGAGCTGTCCGAGAGCACCTACGGCCGGGGCTGGGAGCAGGCACGAGAGAACCACATTCACCCGCGGCCAGGTCACCTCAACGCTCGCGAACGGCCGTACGATCTGCGGCACGCCTGCGTCTCGAGGTGGCTCAAGGCAGGGATCGAACCCAAGCGGGTCGCTGAGTGGGCGACCAGCTGGCTGACGCACCGACGCGACGCCAGGGCCGCGCTCGCCGCCACGGCGACCGCGACGCTGATGTGCGCCGATGGCTGGTTCGACCTGCGCACCTCCGCACCGGGACACCCGTTCGCCTACGCCGTCGCCGAGGCAACGGCCGAACTGATGGCGCTGCCGTCTGCCTGGTCATCGCCCGTCCGCACCCAACAGGATGCGGACGGGCGGCCATCGGATGATCTTCGCCTGCCGGCTGGGCCGGCGGCGGCGCGGCGCGGCGTGCCGCTGTCGGCGCCGGGCCAGGGCCCGATGGGGCGAGGGCCGGGTGCGCCAGCGTGGGCGCCGGTCTGGTGCGGGCTTATTGACCGCAACAACTATATGAGTAGAGTTACCGTTCATGCAGCGTAACCGTCCCCCGTCGCCACAGACGATCAGCGTCTTGCGGGCGCTGGCCGCCGATCCGGCTCGGTGGCGCTACGGCTATGAACTGGCCGCCGAGGTTCACCTGCAGTCCGGGTCGTTGTATCCGATCCTGGTCCGCCTGGCCGACCGTGGCCTGCTGGACACCTCGTGGGAACCCGGCCAAGGCAGCCGGCCGCCCCGCCATCTGTATCGACTGAGTCGGACCGGCCGGGAGTTTGTGGCGGCGCTGACCGCCGCCCGCGTCGACCGGACGACCCTGAACCCGCACAATCGTTGGAGTGAAGCGTAATGCTCGGTGGCCTGTTCTTCGTCCCTATGTTGGGCCTGCTGGGCGTCGGCATCGCGGTGTACCGCCGTAACCCGCAGAGGTTCCTGGACGGCCCAACCGAGGACGCGCCGCTGCGGCTGATGCGCTGGGCGGTCGGCCTGCTGTCCCCGCAACGGGTCGAATGGGGCCAGGCCATGCTCTGCGAACTCGGCCACCTCGGGGGCCGGATCCGGCGGATGCGCTTCGCGCTGGGCTGCGTCGTCGCCGCACTCGTGCTACCACCATGGGGACGGGCCGCCGCCGGGGTATGGGCGGTGATCGTGCTTGCGGCCGGTGCCGTCGGTCTGTACGGCGGAATAGCGGCCCGCTACCGGCTCGGCGGCGGCGACTGGATCGCGGCAGCGATTTTGACCGTCTTCGTGATCGGTGTCCTGCTCGGCGCCAGCGCCTTGGTACGCCGGCCCGGTGTCGCGATTCCCGGCCTGCTCGGCGGCCTGTTCGTCACCGTGACCTTTCTGACCCTGTCCGGGTTCACGTTCCTCGACCAGATCTTGCCGAATACCGTGCCCTGGCACCGGCTGGTGCAGGTGATCGTGGTGCCGTTCGTCGTGGGCGCCGCCGGCACCCTGTGGAGCCGTGACCCGATCGTCGGAAAGCGCATCGCCCGGCTCGCCGCCATGACCGGCAGCCTCGGCCTGTTCGTATACACGTCGGTCGCGGTCGCCGCGATCGGAGGCGGCGGGCCGTTCGACGAGGACGGCGGCGGGACTCTCCGGGGCACCATCAGCGACCGGCTCGGCAACAACCTGGTCCTTCTGGCCTTCACCACCCTGGTGTTCGCCACCATTGGATGGGGCGGCGCCGCCGCGGCCGGCCGGCTGCTCCACCGCACACCCACACCGACAGTTCCCGGCCCGATCAGCCCGAACTCCGAAACCCAGCAGGAGGCGTAACCCCGATGACCACACCGGACCAGACGGGCCGAGCGGTTCCCGTACGACGTGGGCGCAGAACCGTGCGCATCGTGCTGCTGTGCCTCGTCGTGGCAGCGATACTGTTCCTCGCCGCCACCAGCTGGCTTAGCGGGCGCTGAAAATGGCCCTGGCTCACGCTAGTGTCCCGGGTCTTTAATTCGTCGGAGAAGTCTCCCGAATGATTCGAGTATTTCTTCAGCGGTTTTCGTCCAGATGAATGGCTTG
>DATIYI010000030.1:0-17202 GCA_035517695.1 Streptosporangiaceae bacterium | reverse complement strand
CCTTTCTTGCTGCCATTGAGGTATCCACCCGGCAACATAACGGAAGGAGCCCTTCACATTGCGCAACCCACCGCGAACGAAAACAGGTGTGTCATATACAAAATCCGGCTAAATCAGTCACTCAAGAAGCGCAGCACCCATCGGCCATCATCGCTGGTCAACTGGCATGACTAACGTGGGCTGGACGAGTTTCGGCGAGAGCGGCGCATCTTTCGCCTATTTTTTCACCACCGTGATAGGCTCCCCGTCGATCTGGACTCCCCGTGCAGGGGATTTGGGCTCGGGTTCTGGCCCGGGGGGGCGAGTTGGACCGTGATCAAAATCCGTTACACGGACCTGCCCGAAGGCTTACATGGCGAGGTCCGGCAGGAAGGCGCCAAGACAAGCATACATTTGGCGCCAGGGCTGTCCCGTGCGCAGCGCCGCGCTGCCCTCACTAAGGCACGGCAGGCGGGACGCGTCGGGCGCAGCGTGCCGCTTCCCGCTATCCCTTTCGCGCTGGCGATCGGCGCCGATAGGATTAAGATCACCTTGAGAGCGGCGGTGGCCGCAGCGCGCGTGCATCCGGTTGCCTTCGCCGTTCCCGCCGCGATTCTCATTACCGCCGTCATCTCCTACACCTTCGTGGCGTCGGTGACCATTCATCTGTCCCGGCACCCGCAGGCGCTCGGGCGTGGCGCGGTTAACGCGACGACCTCCGCCGCACCAGTATGCTCGCCATGGCCGCCGCGGCAGCCGCCGTCGCCGCACGCGAGCACCGCAGCAGCTCCGGGCGGCAGCGCTGGCCCACTATCGGGTCCCAGCGGGCAGCAGCACCAGCCGCCACGGCCGGTGCCGCTTGCGGTGTCCTCATCACCGCGACCCGATGCCTCGGCGGCTCCCAGCGCCGGGCCGACTGTACCGGCCGCGCCGAGTGCGACGCCGACACCGACCCCGTCAAGCAGCGCTGACGATCTTAGTAACGGCACCAACGACGATAGCGAGGACAGTGGCGTCGGCAGCAGTGACTACGGCGTCGGCAGTAGCGATGACAGTGGCGCCGGCAGTATTGGCGGAAGCGGTGCTAACGGCAGCAACTGCGTCCAGGCTGGCCCTGTTCAGGTGTGCGCCTATCTGCGGTTCCGGACTTAGGGCGTGGTGTCCCGGGGATCTTTGGCGGCGCGAAGATGCCGCCCACGACCCCAGAACGACGACCGGGGTCGCGGACAGCACCGTCGTCGTCGCGGATAGCTCTACTATCGGCTCCTCGAGAACTAGCAGGGCCTTGCCGATCGCCGCCTGGATCGCCGCCCGCATCCACCAAGATCCACCGGACACGCCCTGACACGCGTCGCCGGCTCAGTCCGGGCGAGCTGATCAACTTGCCGCCCAACTCACCTCGCTCACCCCGTTATCTCTGCGGGGTCAACGAAGGAGCCGCTGCTACGCGGTCCCTCGGTTACTTGCTGGCCCGCGTCGTGCCAGCTGCCTTCGCCGCGGCCTTCATCTCCTGCTTGTGTGCCCGCACCTTGCCGAGCGACTCCTCGTCATCGATATCGGCTACCGAGTGGAAGACGCCTTCCTCACCGAAGGGTGCGGCTGCGGCGCGCCACCCATCCGGCTGCACGCCGAACTGCTTACCGAGGAGCGCGACGAAGATCCGCGCCTTCTGCGGCCCGAATCCCGGCAGCCCGGACACGCGCCGCAGCAGGTCCCGGCCACTTGCCGCCTCCGTCCAGATCCGCGCGGGGTCGCCGTCGTAGTCCGTGACGATAATCCGGGCAAGTTCCTGGACACGCGCGGCCATGGCGCGCGGGTAGCGGTGCAGGGCGGGCCGCCCGCTGAACACGGCGATGAGCGCCTCTAGGTCATAGCCCGCGAGTTCCTCGGCGGTCGGCTCGTGCCCGAGCCGCTGTGCCAGGTCGTGTGGCGCGCTGAACGCGCGTTCCATGGGGACCTGCTGATCGAGCAGCATCCCGATCAGCAGCGCGAGCGGGCTTCGCCCCAGCAGGGCGTTGGCCGCCGGATCGATTGGCAGCGAGAACGTCATAACAGCCTCCGGACTCCGCGCTCCATCATGCCCGACTACCGAAGGGCCAACGAAGTGGGTGCCTTCTGGCCACCAAGGCTGGTGGTCACGCCGGCCATGGCGCCCGCCGCGCGGCAGCCGTTCTGGAGCGTGGCGGTTATCACCCGGCCTGCGGTGTGGCTCGGTCCCGCCGTGTTCGCCACGGCGTGTGCGCTCCTTGAGGTCGCGCATCACGGCCTCGGCACCCTGGCGATCGGATTCCTGATCCCGCGCCGGACCTGACCATGCTGATCCACGGGCGCGACGCCGCGGCCAGCTGCCGCGCCGCGCTTTCGCCCACGGCATGGTGATGCTCGAACTCAATTATCGCTTACCGCCCGCTGCCGTCTCGGCGGAGCGTGGCAGCCTGGGGCGGCGGCATTCCGCACTGCACGCTGACCGGTCACGTCGGCGCCATCAGCGGCGGCCACTTCGGCGCGTGGCCCGGGGGCTGGGGTATTGCCCCCATCGGGGTGACGCTAGCTTGGGCACTTGACGTGTGCCCCGTGGTTTCGCATCGGTGGCAGGTAAACCGGTCGGCGCGTGCGCAGGAAAGCGAGGTAGCGCGGCGGATGAGCGTGCGACGGACCGTGGCCTGGCTCGCGCGCCGCGCCGGTGGTGCAGGTCGCTGATGGAATTCTCGCGCCGTCGCAAGCAGACCGGGGGGAAGCAAACCGGATCTGGCCAGCAGCGAGCGGCAGCGCGCCCGGCCCCTGGCGAGCACGGCAGCCCCGATGAGCGAGCCGTCGCCTGCGCCGCGGTAGTGTCTGCCGCCGATAGCGCCGCGCCGGGTGACCGGTTGGTCGTCGCGCTGGCCGGTTTCCGCGAACCCATCGTTGTGATCTTGTTCCTGATCGCCTTCTTCACGGCGATCTCAGGCAAGCCACTGGACGGCTTGTTGCTACTGATCGTCGCGACCGGCCTGGCCTGGGACGCGGCGGCGCGTTACCGGGGGCACGCCGCGGCCAGGTCCGGTGCGCTCGCCGAGCCCGGCACCACCGCCTCGGCGGAAACGACACCTCCGGTCGGCAGGCGGCAATCCGTAGGGCCCGCGCATGCCGGGCAGCCGGGGGATCGGTCCCTGCTTGAGCAGCTTCGGCCAGGTGGCCGACGGCTAGCGCTCGTCCTCGCCGGGTTCGGCTTCGCCGCGGTTTACGCCGTGCTGGTGGGCTCGTTCATTCGTTACTCCTGGCCGGCGACCGTTGGTGTGATCGCGCTCGGTGCGACCGTCGTGGCCACCGGCTGGCGAGGGCCGCTGCGGCACCGGCCCGATCCCGGCCCCCTTCCGCTGCCTGGCGCGGCGCTGTGGGCTGTGCTGCTTGTCGCCGGAGGCCTGTGGGAGCTTTCTTCCCTGCTGCAGCAGCCCGACCTCAGCGCGACATCGTACGCGCACCCGACGATCAGCGCGCTGACCGACCCGGTGCTGGCCTCACATGTCGGCAGGTCCGTCGCACTCGCGGTGTGGCTAGCGATCGGCTGGCTTCTGGTGGACCGATGAACAGCCACGATTTCACCGTCCTCGGCTATGTGCTTATCCTCGCCGCCGGTGTTGTCGTCCAACTGCTGGCCACCCGGACGCAGGCCAGGATTCCCTCGCTCGGTGACGTAGTCACCCGGGTGATGCGCACACGCACGGGACGAGTGGGCATACTGGTCGCCTGGGCCTGGCTGGGCTTGCATTTTTTCGCCCGCTGACGCCAGCGGCATGAACCTGCGGGCACGAAGAAGGCGGCGGCGCGAAGAAGGCGGCGGCATGAACAAGGCGGCGGCACGAAGAAGCCAATGTGCCGCGTCCGGGGGATCCTGGACCTGACCCTCGTGGGCTCGGCGGAGGGGCGACGACGCAACGGGCACATCTCCGGGCGGACCGGGGGGCACCGCCGGGAGAGCCAACCAGGCGCGGGCGGGGGGGGGAGCGCCGCGCCCCGCTGCGCCGTCGCACGTGCGTAGCATACAAGCCCATAGGCCACGGGCATATCAGGACGGTGCAAATACCACCGACCAGACCTCGTGAGCTGCCGCACGCTGCCCGCGCACGCGCTGCGGCGCGCAGCACGCCGCTGCGCGGTTGCGCGATGGTTGGCAGTGGTGCCCGCTCGAGTGCGCGGACCGAGGTGGCGCGGCGAAACAGCGATGACAGGTCTGCTGGCGGGCGGGGCGGCTCTGCGCCACGCGGCAGAGGTGGCTCATGGGGTCGCCGACGTCCTCGGCTTCGGCAACACGATCACATTCAGCACAGGCGGGGGGCTCGTGCTATTCGACACCGGGCTCGCGATCAGCGCGCCCGAGATGATGCGCGCCTGATCACCAAAACCCCGTGCGGTGCGCGATCTACCTGCACTGCACATCGCCCACGTGTCCGGCACGGGCACCTGGGACGCGGAAACAGTACAGCGCGGCGTGCCGCGGCCCGTTGTCGTCGCGCACGACGCCGTCGGCGCGCGGTTCGACCGCAACGTACTTACGGTCGTCTACCGCTGGGCCGAGGGTACCGTCACAGCTTGAAGACCTGCTCGGCATTGCCGCCGAGGATGGCCGACGTCACGTCGGCGGGCAGCCCGAGGTCCCTGACCGCGGCCATGTTCCGTGCGATCCCAGGTACCCCCGGCCAGTCGCTGCCAAAGATGAACCGCCTGGCCAGCCTGGCCATGTTGTGCCGGGCGTAATAGTCGGGCAGCTTTCGTGGCGGCAATCCCGCGATGTCGATCCACACATTGTCGTAACTGAGCGTGAGGAACGCGGCGGTGTCGAAGGACCAGCCGCGCCCGCCGTGCGCGAGCACGAACGTGCAGCCAGGGAATTCGCGGACGACATCGACGAGGTGGTCGAGACTGGCGTACCTGTTGCGCGCCCCGGGGAAGGTGCTTGTTCCCGCATGCACGATCACAGGCAGGTTCTCGGTCTCGCAGTACGCGTAGACCGGGTAAAGCTCAGCCGAATCCATCGCAAAACCTGCGTGCACCGGATGCAGTTTGAGCGCGATCGCACCGAGGTCGAGCTGGCGGCGAAGTTCGGCAAGCAGCGGGTGGTGGATGTGCGGGTTGATATTCGCCACGAGCCTGAACCTGTTCTCGTCGTACCTGGTGAACGGGAGGGCGTCCTCGATCACCTGCAAGCCGGTGACCCGCGGGCTGTACTCGCTGAAGAGCAGGACACAGTCGACCCCCTCCGCGTCGAGGTGGCGCGCGAACACATCGGGCCGCGGACGGCCGTCGGCGTCATAGAGGCCAGGGAGATCGCCGCCGGGGAAACTGGCGCGCCAAACCGGTGTCGGCAGCTTCAGGCCAGGCAGCGCGGCGACGTGTACATGGGCGTCGATTACCCGCGTGGTCATGTTTCCACGGTCCCGCTGTCACGGCCGAGGACATTCGCGGACGAGATGTTCGCCAGCCGCACCTCGCCACGCGCGAGGTCGCGCCCGGCCTCGTCGGAAACCATGACCTGCCATAGCTGCTGCGTTCGGCCGCGATGAATCGGAGTGGCAACCGCGGTGAGGCGGCCGGACCTTGCCGCACGGAGGAAGTTGGTGTGGTTGGCGACGCCAACGACGTGGCCGCGGCCTTCCAGCCACAGCGCGGCTGCGACGCTCGCCGCGGTTTCGATCAGGCTGCAGTACACGCCGCCGTGCAAGATCCCATACGGCTGCAGCAACTCCGGGGTGATCTCACAGCTGAGCACGGTGCGGTCGGCGCCAGGCTCGGAGAATTCGATGCCAAGCAACTTCGGGAAACCGGCGAATGCTTCTGCGGGCAGTTGCATGTCTCTCCTCGGGCATCGTCGGCGCCGATACACGCCGTGCTGGCTGCACCGTGCTGCACCGTGCTGGCTGAACCGTGTTGCACCGTGCTGGCTGCACCGTGCTGCACCGTGCTGGCTGAACCGTGCTTGCACCGTGCTGGCTGCACCGTGCTGGCTGAACCGTGCCGCACTGTGCCGCGTGCACTGTGTGCAAGTCTCCACTATGGACTGCCACGGTGCGCTGGCGCGATCAGTGAGGCGGCGGCGAGAGGATCGTCTCGAGTATCTTGACGCGACCGTACCGGTGGAAACGGGCACGCGGGCAACGCCTTCGGCAGGTGAATCCCGCGAGCCCATGGCGGGCAGGTGAGTTCCGCGGGCCGATGGGAAGGAACGCGACCGTGGGCAAGATCTTGGTGGGCACCGCGTCGTGGACGGACAAGACGCTGCTTGCCTCCGGGTGGTATCCGAAGAGCGCAAGCACACCGGAGCAGCGGCTGAGCTATTACGCGGGCAAGTTCCCCCTCGTCGAGGTGGACGCCACGTATTACGCGCCGCCGGCGCAGCGCACCGTGGAGCTGTGGCGCGATCGTACCCCGGCGGAGTTCACGTTCAATATCAAGGCGTTCTCCCTGCTCACGCAGCATCCCACGCGGCCGGGGGCACTCTACAAGGACCTGCGCGAGGAGCTTGGCAATCCGCAGAAGAACCTCTACTTGCGTGACGTCCCGGCAGCAGTCGTCGATCAGGTCTGGCAGCGTTTCCTTGATTCGCTTTGGCCGCTGCACGAGGCAGGAAAGCTTGGCGCGATCTTGTTCCAGTTTCCGCAGTGGTTCGTGATCGGCCGGGCCAGGAAGGAGTACCTGCTGGAATGCAAGGCGCGGTGCGATCCGATGCCGGTCTGCGTGGAATTCCGCAACCACACCTGGATGAGCGAGCAGAACCGCGACGAGACCCTGGACTTCCTGCGCAAGTATGCGCTTCCCTACGTCAGCGTGGACATGCCGCAGGGCTATCCGAGCTCCATACCGCCTGTGGTCGCGGCGACGGCACCGCTCGCGGTGGTACGGTTCCACGGCCATTCGAGCAAGTGGACGAGCAAGGATATTCATGAGCGATTCGGCTACAAATACTCGGCAGCCGAACTGCACGAGTGGGCACCGAAGCTGCGCGGGCTGGCAAGCGAGACCCAAGCCACTCATGTCCTGATGAACAATTGCTATCGAGACTACGCGCAAGTCAACGCGAGCCAGCTTGCGGACCTTCTCGGCGCATCGGACTAAACCACTACCAGGGGCGGCGTGGATCCGGCGGCCGTCAAAGCTCCCGCGATCATGAAGCGCTGCCGGGCGGGTCCTCCGGCTGGAGCGAGATCCCAGCGCCACGCGCCGCATCGACGATCAGCGCGGCGAAATCCTGGTCGGCGTGCCCGGCTCCGATGGCGGCCTGGACGATCTGGTGCGCCATGGCGGCGAGCGGCATAGGAACCTCGAGGTCGCGCGCTGCCTCGAGACCGAGGTCGAGATCCTTGCGTAGCAAGCTGGTGGTAAACGTGGGGGTGAAATCGAGTTGCGTCAGGGCGTGCGCCTTGTAGCTGGTGAACGTCGAGCCAAGGACGGAGGAGTTGAGGAATTCCAGGAACGCGGTGCGCGAGACGCCGGCCTTGTTCGCCAGCACCGTGATCTCCACCAGTGACTGGATGACTACGCCAAGGAACACGTTGTGGCAGAGTTTCACGAGGCGGGCAGCCTCGCCGTCGCCCACATAGGTCACCGCGCGGCCGAGCACACGTAGCACGGGTTCAGCCCGTTCGAAGGCATCGGTTGGCCCCGACACGACCAGCGTCGCGTTTCCTGCCGTCACAGCGCCAGGGTTGCCGCTAATCGGCGCCGCGAGCAGCGCCGTCCCTGCCGCGGCGGCGTTGGCACGGACCTGGGCGGACACCTCGGCGGACACGGTCGAGCAGTCGATGAGGATGTCCGGGGGGCCGGCCGCGAGCACCTCGGCAGCGACAGCCGCGAACGCGGCATCAGAAGAGACCGTGACGAAGACGATGTCCCGGTCGGCCAGGTCGGCGATGGTGCCGGTGACCATCGCGCCGGCCTCAGCAAGCGCCGCCGCCTTGGCCGGCGTCCTGTTATACACGGCGACGTCGTGGCCCGCGCGGAGCAGCCGGCTGGCGAGCGCGCCTCCCATCCGGCCCGTGCCGATCCAGCCGATCCGTATCTCGCCGCGGACATTCCGGGAAGGGGCGTCGCTGGCCGGGTCATCCATTGGCGTCTACCACGTCCCGCATCGTAGCGAGCAGTCGTGTGCCGCCTGCCCACGGCCTTCGGCGGCGCCGATGACCGGGCCGGTGCTGGTCGCAGGCGCGGTCATGGGCCGGTGCCATCCTGGGCGCCGCGGTGTGGATGGGTGTTGCGATGGGATTGGGCGTCGCGGAGTGTGTCAAGCGCGCCTCCCGCCGTCCAGTACTTGCGCCCGGCGACAAGCAGTTCCTCGGCGGGGAACTTGGTGATGATTTCGCAGCCGTCGCTTGTCACGACGGCCTCCTCCTCTATGCGCGCCGCCGACCAGCCATCCGAGGCGGGCCAGTAGGTTTCGAGCGCGAACACCATGCCCTCCTCGAGCGTCTCAGGATGATCGAGCGACACGAGCCTGCTGAAGATTGGTTTCTCCCAGATCGACAGGCCCACGCCGTGGCCGTATTGGAGACCGAACGCGGCGGTCTCGTCGGGAAAGCCGAACTGCTCAGCGCGCGGCCACACCGACACGATGTCGGCAGTCGTCGCGCCCGGCTTGACCAGGGCGATGGCTTCGTCCATGTACTCACGGCAGCGTACGTAGGCATCTCGGTGTGGCCGCGACGCGCTGCCGACTGCGAATGTGCGGTAGTAACAGGTCCGATAGCCCAGGTGGCTGTGCAGGATGTCGAAAAATGCGGGGTCACCGGGGCGGATGATGCGGTCGCTGTAGACGTGCGGGTGCGGTGAGCAGCGCTCACCGGAGATCGCATTAACGCCTTCGACGAACTCACTGCCCAGGTCGTAGAGGACCTTGCTCACCACCCCCACGCATTCGTTCTCGCGTACGCCGGGCCGCAGGAATCCGTATAGCTCCTCGTAGGCGGCATCGACCATCGCGCATGCCTGGGTAAGCAGCGCTATCTCGTCGCGTGTCTTGTTGCGCCGCGCCTCGAGGAACAACTGCTGGCCGTCGACGACATCGACGCCTTCGGCGTGCAGTGCCGCGAGCACCGGCATCTCGATCACGTCGACACCGAGCGGTGCGCCCGCGACACCATGTTCGTGCAGTTCGACGGCGACCTTGCGGGCGACCTCGGCCGCGATTCCGGCCCCGGGATGGAACGAACCGCGCAGTGTCGAGATGCCCGCGCGGCCGCCGGACGCGCCATCGCCGCGGTCGAGCCATGGATTGTAGAGCTGGTGGTGCCTGGCGGCCGAGCCGAAGTCCCAGATAATCGGTTCACCGCCACGGGCAAGCAGCGCGAACCTGATCAGCTTGTCCATCGCCCAGGTGCCAATGTGAGTCGCCGTCAGGTAGCGGATGTTGCCAAAATCGAAGCTGAGCACGGCACCGAGCTCGGACCGCTCGAGCGCGGCCTTGAGCCGGGCGAGCCGCTCGTCTCGCAACCGGGCAAGATCGACTCGCTCTTCCCAGTCGACCGCGTTCGGGCCGTAGGTAGCGATCGGCATTTGATACCTAGCCCCTCCGCTAGCTGGCCACCAGTCAAGGGCAGACGAACACAACAGTCAATAAATACTGGACAGCCAGCGAGTGCTCTGCTGGCTAGGCGGATACGAACCAGACGCCGACCGCTGGACGGTCGGCGTCGTTGCTGTAGCGGTGCGGCGTTGCGGACGCGAAGCTGACCGACTGGCCGGCCGTGAGGCGCTGATCCTCATTACCCAGAGTCAAGACAAGCTCGCCTTCCATCAAGTAACCGAACTCCGCACCTGGGTGCCGCATCAGCTGTCCTGCGACCGATGACGTTCCGCCTGGCGGGTACGTGACGAGAAGGAAATCGACCTGGACTCCTGGTACGTGGCCGAGCCATTCCCAGGTCACGCCCGAATCCAGCCGGAGCACCTCGCGTTCGCCTGCACCTGCCACGGCACCGGGCCGGCGCGCGGCGGCGAGCGTGGCGAGCGCCTCGGCGACAGACAGCAACCCGGCAGGGACCAGCGACCCGGCAGGGACAAGCGACCTCCCAGGGGCCAGTGACTCCGCAGGGGCCAGTGACTCCGCAGGGGCCAGCGACTCCGCACAGGCCAGCGCCGGATAGCGGGCCCCGGCGGTTGACTGTGCGGACGACGAAAGCGCACCGCCCGAGGATGCCGCCGGGGGACTGATGACCGCGGCGGCGACAAACCCTGCCTGTGGATCATCCGTCCGCTCGAACACATCCTGAATCGAGACGCCGAGGCTGGTTGTGATCGCGTACAGAGTGCTGACAGACGGCTTGCACTTGCCGGTCTCGATCTGGGAGATCAGGCTCGGCGACACCCCAACGCTACGGGCGACACTGCGCAGGCTTATACCGCGTTTCGTCCGCTCCTCGCGGATACGTTCACCGACTGGCGGGTCTGGGGCGCTTGACACGGGTGCCTCCTTGCCAGCAACGGTACAGCGTGTGTGCGTGTAACTGCGCCGCGCATGGCCTACCTAATACACCAGGGGCGTAGCCCGGCCGCCGGTACTTCGCCGCACGGCGTAACAGATAAACCTCCGCCTGCAACGCATTTTGGCGGCATCGCGCCAAAGCTGGGCATCTGAGCTGCCGTGTTATGGCCGATGCCGGCTGTCTCGCTTGAGGTGGCGGCCTGGAACAGGAGGCTCCGATGCCTGCCACATCGCCCGAGGCAGCGTGATCACCGCCTTGATGACGGTGCTGATCCCTGTCGCCGCGGCCACCGGGCACGCGACGCGACGCGAACGGCGGACCTCATGCCCGCGATCGTGCTCGTGTGGCACGTCTACAGCCGGGCCGGAGGTTTCTGGCCAGGCCCCGCGAGTGGGTGACGTCCGCCGCTCCAAGGTTTGACGTGGGACGACCCCCACGGCTACCCGCGGCGGACCGCAACTGTCCGCTCAAGCCTGGCTTCCGTTCGGGATCAGGTCTTGAATCGCCGCTCAGCGGCTGAGGATAATCACGGTCAGCCGTGGCTGCCGCTTGGCCACGAGTCGAACCGATCGCCGAGGGGGCATGACGAACCGATGACGCTCCTGCTGCCTGCTGCCGATGGTGTGGCCGACCAAGCCGAGCGCGCCCTTCCTGACGCGCGGATCGTCCGGTACGGCGACGTAGGCGACGCCAGCCTCGCCGATGTCACCTTCTACTGCCTGCCTTACATGGGTGATGGGGCGAGCGTGGCGCTCATCGCCCGACTACCGCGGCTGCGTGTGCTGCAGAGCCTGAGCAGCGGCGTAGACGACGTGCTTGGCGCCGTACCACCTGGCGTGACCCTGTGCAATGGGCGCGGGCTGCATCACGAGGAGGGCACCGCGGAACTCGCCGTCACCTTGATGCTCGCCAGCTTGCGCCAACTGCCGCTCTTCGTGTGGCAGCAAGCCGATGCCCGCTGGCGGCATGTCCGCACCGAGAGCATCGACGGCAAACGGGTCGTGCTCGTCGGCTACGGCGCGATCGGCGCGGCCATCGAGAAGCGGCTGATCCCGTTCGGCGCCACGGTGATCCGGGTGTCCCGCAGCCCACGCGAAGGGGTTGCCCCGTTCTCGCAGCTGGCCGCCCTCGCCGCCACCGCCGACATCATGGTGGTCTGTGTCGCGCTCGCGGACAGCACCCGCGGGCTGGTCGATGCACGGATCCTCGGGGCCCTGCCAGCCGGTGCGCTCGTGGTCAATGTGGCTCGCGGACCTGTCGTCGACGCGGGGGCGCTCACCAGGGAACTGCAGAGCGGTCGCCTGCGTGCCGCGCTCGACGTCACCGATCCTGAGCCCCTGCCTGGGCAGCGGCCCGAATGGTCGTTGCCGAACGTGCTCGTCACTCCGCACATAGGCGGTGACACCTTCACGTTCGCGCACCGGGCCGCGAATTTCGTGGCCGATCAGGCTGCACGGCACTTGGCGGGTCAGGGGTTGCTCAATGTCGTTAAGGCGCCGACGGACTGAGGCGCGTAGGTCGCCGCTGCTTCGGGAGTCGGTGGGTCGGCCCCACCGGGCAGGCAGGGCCTAAACGGCTGCCGCGCGGCGCGCCGATCGCTGGTCCCGCACAGTGACTGCGCAGGGTGCCTGACGGGGTGCGGGCTTAATCGGCCCGTGGATGCGGATGGGCATCCGCGAGATCCGGCCTGCGCTCGGGGGTGGCCTCGTGAACCAGCATGTGCCACGGGCCTGCCCGCACCTAGTAAACGTTGGTGATCACCTGCATCACCACGAAGAACACGATGTACTGGGCGCGCGGCAAGGGATCATGAACCCGGTGTTCAGCAAAACGGACCGAAAGACGCCAGGTCGTCCTATTCGGCGCAGCACGAGGGCTGGCGGGCACGACGCGAGTGGCGCGGACGACCGGGCCGGCTCGTCATCCACGTGGCGCAGGATTGTCGGCCTGCTTGACGATGACCACGGGACACAGGGCGGCCGCCGCGCATCCCTGCGAGACCGAGCCAAGCAGCAGGCCCTTGAACGGGCTGCGCCCCCTAGTCCCGAGGATAAGCAGGTCCGCTTGGTCCGAGGCCTTGATCAGTACCTCGGTGGGATCGCCTTCTGCTACATACGACGTAAGCGGCACTACTGGCGAAGGTGCGACGCTGCCGACCACCTCGAGCAGGAACTGCTTCGCCCTCTTCTCTAGTTCTTCACGGTCGAAGGCGCCCGGCACCGACAGGAGCGGCATCTGCCAGGCGAAAACAGCGGTTACCTCCGCGCCGAGCGCCTCGGCATGGCGCAGCGCCCACCGCAACGCCGCGCTGGCGTGCGGTGACCCGTCCACTCCGACCAGAAGGCGAGGGCTCATCGGCTCAGTCATCTTCTGCGCGCCGTCATGCCCTGCCGTCACGCCAGCATCGTCACGCCGCATCGTAACCCCGCCTCGCCGTGCCGCGCGGCCCTCCCAGCACCGTCACGCCGCCGTCATGCCGCAGGGACCAGTGGCTCGTGGCCGCCCTTATAGGCGCCCGCACAGGCGCCCGCGGAAGTAGCTGATCCCGTACAGGAGCACAAACGGGCCGACGGTCGTCGTCACGCCAGGGACGAGGCCAATGAGCAGGAAGGGCCATGATCGCGAAACCCGTGGCCTGGATTGTCTTACGCCCGGTCTTGTCGAGCAAGAGAATCGCCAGCGCGTACCCCGGCAGCGCGAAGACGGCGAATATGCCCAGTTGCAGCAGCGTGTTGTCAAGCAGGCTGCCGTGCGGGTTGATCAGCTTGAGGATCTCAGGGCTCGAGATGGTGTTGCCGTAATAGGCGAAATCGAGCAGCGCCCAACAGCCCGCCGTTCCGATGAGCCACAGCAATAGTTGACGGTTCCGTGCGATGACGTAGAACCCCCCAGCCACGACTGGCGCTGGCGGATCATCGAGTCGGGGGCGGTCGCTTGGCCGCCCCCTCACCCGTGGCGGCCGCGACTGCCGCGCGAGCGATGTCGTTGGCACCGCCTGCCATCGCGAAACGCGGTGTTTCATGAATCCGGCGGCGCAGGTAGAAGACGGCAACTCCTGGGATAGCGCCGAGTCCGAGCAGGACGCGCCAGATGATGTTGTTCGGCATACCCGAGGCCAGCAGGATCGAGGCGATGAGGGGTCCGACGACGAGCCCCGCCCCTTGCATCGCGAACACGAGGCTGACCATGCGGCCACGTGAACGCTTACCCGAATATTCGCTCATGATAGTGGCCGACACGGGGTAGTCGCCGCCGATGCCGATACCCAGGATGATTCTTGATACGAGGAGGAACGTGTAGTTCGGAGAAATAGCGGACGCGAGTGCCCCAATCGCGAGGATCAGGACCTCATAGCCGTACATCCGCTTGCGGCCCAGGATGTCCGCGATCCTCCCGAACACCAGCGCTCCCACGGCAGAAGCCGCGAGCGTTGCCGAGTTGAGGAGCGAGACCTGGCTCGTCTACAGCGCCCATTCTGGTTTGAGCAGCGCGACGGCCACACCGATGATGAACAGGTCGTAGGCATCGGTGAAAAAGCCCATCCCCGTGATGAACATGATCTTCCACTGAAAGCGCGTCACCGCGCTCTCGTCGAGCGCTTCGAGCACGCCGCCAGCCCCGGCAGGCCCGAGGGATTGACTCATGCTCCCACTTCGGGGCATCTCGGTAAGCGGATCGTGTCTTCATTGGAACTTGTCAATGACTATTGCGTGAACACTTGCCAAACGACCTAGCTCAGCTACGGTCCGCGGGACGCCGCCGGCCGGTGGGCGCGGCGCCGCCGGCCGGTGGGCGCGGGGATCAGTCGGTGCTACAAACCGCGCCTGGGTCGTCCGGTTACGAAATCCTTTGCCATAGTAAGCGATCAAACGTGAATCTGCCGTATGAGCCTCGTTGACGTTCGGTTTCGGTTGCCTGCTGCTAAGTTGGAGGGCGGGGAGGATACCATGCGGATCTTGGTGGTCGGCGCGGGCGGCGTCGGCAGCGCGGCAGCCGGGATCGCGGCTCGCCGGGGTTTCTTCGAGCGCATGGTCGTCGCCGATCACGCGGCGCGGCGCGCCGAGGCGGCAGTAGAACGGCTGGCCGACCCGCGGATCACCGCGGCCCGGGTGGACGCTTCTGACGCCGCGGAGGTCGAGCGCCTGGCCGGCCAGATTGGCGCCACGCACGTGCTGAACGCGGTCGACCCGCGCTTCGTACTGCCTGTGTTCAATGGCGCTTTCGGCGCGGGCGCAGATTACCTGGACATGGCGATGTCGCTGTCCTCGCCGCACCCCGAGCGGCCGTACGAGATGTGCGGGCTGAAACTGGGCGACGAGCAGTTCGCTGTCGCAGGCAAATGGGAGCAGGCGGGACGGCTCGCCCTGGTCGGCATCGGCGTCGAGCCCGGCCTGTCGGATGTCTTCGCCCGCTATGCCGCCGACCACCTGTTCGCCGAGATCGATGAACTCGGCACCAGGGACGGCGCCGACCTCGAGGTCGACGGTTACGACTTCGCGCCGTCCTTCTCGATCTGGACCACGATCGAGGAATGCCTCAACCCGCCGGTGATCTGGAGCAAGGACCGCGGCTGGTACACCACCGAGCCGTTCTCCGAGCCGGAGACCTTCGACTTTCCTGCGGGCATCGGGCCCGTCGAGTGCGTGAACGTGGAGCACGAAGAGGTGCTGCTGATGCCGCGCTGGATCGATGCGAAGCGGGTGACGTTCAAGTATGGCCTCGGCCGCGAGTTCATCGACGTGCTCAAGACCCTGCACAAGCTCGGCCTTGACCGCACAGGCAAGGTCAGCGTCGGGGACGTGCAGGTGAGCCCGCGCGACGTGGTCGCGGCGTGCCTGCCGGATCCCGCGATGCTGGGTGACCGGATGCACGGCAGGACGTGCGCCGGGCTCTGGGTTACCGGGACTGGGCAGGATCGGCAGCCGCGTTCCACCTACCTGTACCACGTCGTGGACAACGAGTGGTCCATGCGCGAGTACGGGTCACAAGCCGTGGTTTGGCAGACCGCAATGAATCCGGTGGCGGCACTTGAGCTGCTTGCGCGCGGGGTGTGGTCAGGAGCCGGGGTGCGCGGCCCGGAATCGTTCGACGCGGTGCCGTTCCTCAACCTGCTCGAGGAGTACGGCTCCCCGTGGGGGATGCGGGAACAGCCCCCAGTCGCGGCGCGCTGAGCAGTTCAGGCAGCTACCCGGGACTGTCCATAACGGCCGCCGCGCGTCGTCTGGATGCCAGGCGCACGCGCCGGTACTCAGCCGGCTGGGGTGCCGTCGCTGCAGGGCGGATCGTACGGCACATCAGGCAGGTACCTGCTCCACTCGCCGCGGGTGAGCGGGTTCCCCGCCATGGCGCACACCGCGGCCGCGGCGGTCCCTGGTCCGGTGTCCCACAGCCGGACGGAGCCGTCGGCGCTGCCGGCGGCCAGCTTTGTCCCGCGAGAGCCGAACGCAACCGAATAGACGCGCCCTGCCGGTACGGTGAGCGTCGCACTCTGGACTGGCACTGAGTCGTGCGCGGTATGCCATAGCCACACCGTGCCGTCGGTGACGCCAGCGGCGAGCGTGCGCCCGTCGGGACTGAACACCAGCGAATGCACATAACCGGCCGGGCCGGGCAGCGGCTGGCCAAGCGGGACGGGCCGCGCCAGGTCGGCGATGCTCCATAGCCGGACGGTCCTGTCGGCGCTGCCGGCGGCGAGCACGCGCCCGTCCGGGCTGAACGCCACCGAGTACACGTAGCTTGCCGGGCCGGTAAGTGGCCGTGCGAGCGGAACGGGCCTGGTCGGGTTGGCGACGTTCCATAGCCGGACGGTCCTGTCGGCGCTGCCGGCGGCGAGCACGCGCCCGTCCGGACTGAAGGCGGCGGCGAACACGTACGTGCCCGAGTCCTTGATGGCGGCGAGCTGGCGGAGTCTCGCCGGGCCGGCAGCCCTCCACAGCCGCACGGTCCCGTCGTCCCCCGCGGTCGCGAGGACCTTGCCGTCGCGGCGGAAGGCCACGAACTCGACCGGTCCGGAGGAGGAGGCGCGTTCCGGTGGCCCGAGCGGGACCGGCACGCCCCGCCCCGCCACGCGCCATAGCTGGACCGAGCCGTCACCATACCCAGCGGCGAGCACGCCGCGGTCAGGGCTGAACGCTACCGCATTGACGAAGGTGCCAGGGACCTCCGCAGCGCCGATGGGCGCCCGCGCGGCTGCATCCCAGAGCGCGAGGTCGCCCGCGCCGACGGCAATCGTCCCGCCATCGGGGCTGAACGACACGCTATTGACCGGTCCGTCGGCTTCGAGCACAGGCGGGGGAACTGACCACAGCCGTACGGTGCCATCTGCCGCACCCGTGATCAGGTCACGGGTGCCATCCCATGCAAGTGATGTGACAGGCACCGGCTGCGGCAGCCGGAACATCACCGTGCCGGTAGCGAGGTTCCATGCGAGTGCGGTGTCGTCGCTGCTTCCCGCGGCGAGCATCTGCCCGCCTGGGCTGAAGGCGACCGCGTTCACCCCGTCGGTCGCACCGGACAGCGGTGCGCGGGCGCGAATCGGCCGCTGCGGACTGGCGACGTTCCACAGCCACACCTCCTTGTCTTTGCTGCCAGCGGCGAGCGTATCGCCGTCGGGGCTGAACGCCACCGCGTCGACGGCGGAAGCCGGCCCGGTGAGTGGGTGGCCCAGCGGTGCCGGGTGGCCCAGCGGTGCCGGGTGGCCCAGCGGTGCCGGGTGGCCCAGCGGTGCCGGGTTTATCAGTGCGACCCGGTTCACGGAAGGGGCGTTGCTCCA
>DATIYI010000029.1:0-10283 GCA_035517695.1 Streptosporangiaceae bacterium | reverse complement strand
ATGGTTTGGCACCTCGATGTCGGCTCGTCGCATCCTGGGGCCGGAGCAGGTCCCAAGGGTTGGGCTGTTCGCCCATTAAAGCGGTACGCGAGCTGGGTTTAGAACGTCGTGAGACAGTTCGGTCCCTATCCGCTGCGCGCGTAGGAGACTTGAGAGGGGCTGTCCCTAGTACGAGAGGACCGGGACGGACGAACCTCTGGTGTGCCAGTTGTCCTGCCAAGGGCACGGCTGGTTGGCTACGTTCGGAAGGGATAACCGCTGAAAGCATCTAAGCGGGAAGCTCGCCTCAAGATGAGGTCTCCCTCGGGGTAAACCCGGTAAGGCTCCCAGCTAGACGACTGGGTTGATAGGCCGGCGGTGGAAGCACGGCAACGTGTGGAGCTGACCGGTACTAATAAGCCGAGAGGCTTGGCTCTATACTTTGTGCGAGCTGCGGCTCGGTAATGATTTCGCGTTCACTGTGCGGTTCCCGAGATGCGGTCGGTGACTGACATCTCCATAGGGTTACGGCGGCCATGGCGAAGGGGAAACACCCGGTCCCATTCCGAACCCGGAAGTTAAGCTCTTCAGCGCCGATGGTACTGCGTGGGGGACCGCGTGGGAGAGTAGGACGCCGCCGGACATCTTTCTTCGAGGGCCGTCCCCAATGTGCTGGGGGTGGCCCTCGACGTGTTTTGGGCGGGCGTGGGTGCCGAGCTTCAGCGCGTGGGCGTGCCGGCTCTGCTGCCCGGTCCGATCAGGAAAGGCTGCGCGCGGTCACTGGGAAGTCCGCCGGCTCCGTGGTGGTTGAGCTGTTGTACGGCTAGGGCGAGACATGGACCGACCCGCGGTCTGCGGAGATGTCCGGGTCACACAGACCCGGTGATAGGTGGAGACGACGTGAGCGACGACCGGCGAGGAGCACGCGCGGCGGGAAGTGGCAGCCGCGCTGGTGGCCGTCCGGGCAAAGTCGGCCGCGCAAGTTCGGGGCGGGCAAGTTCGGGGCGGGCAAGTTCGGGGCGGGCAAAGCCTGCTACCGGGCGTCGCAGGGAAGGCAAGCCGCAAGACAGGGAAGGCAAGCCGCACGGCGCGGGCCGGCCTGCGGCGAACGCGCCGGGCCGCGCGCAGGGTGCCGCCGCTGGCCGGCGAGCAGGCGACACCGCGAGCAGAGGCGCGGGCCGGTCTGGTTCCGGGGGCCCTGCTTCCGCGGGTGAGACGCGATCACGGCCGGAGGGTGGCGCCGGTTCCGAGGGCACCAGGCGGCCTGGTGGGCGTTCCGGTTCCGCAAGCCGCCGTCAGAAGCCTGTGGGCACCCGTCAGGAGCCCCTGGGCTATGGGCGCTCTCGCCCAGGTCAAGCTGCGTCCGGTGCTGCCGGTACGGGCCGCCCCCGTGGCGGTGCGGGTGGCAGCGCTGGAGGTGCTGGTTCTGCCGCCGGTCGCGCCGCCGCACCGGGCGATGGCCGGTCACGGCGAGATGGCGCAGCTGGACGGTCCGGTGTGCGTGCCGCTGGCCACGCCACCGGCAGCGCTGCCGGCGGTGGCGCGGGATCTGCGGACGAGCGGCGGGTCAGGCAGGATAGAGCTGACCCGGCCCGCGATCGTCGGCGGTCCCAGGGCTCTGTCGGCGCCCCCGGTTATCGCTCCAACGCTGGCGCACCGCGCCCCGGTGTCAGGCCGCCGCTGCCTCCTCGTCGTGGATCGCGCCCCGCGGCGAGCGCGGAGGCAGTATCGGCCGGGCCAGAGATTCCCGCTCACATCGAGGCCGATCAACTGGACCGGCGCGTGCGTACCGAACTCAAGACGCTGCCCCGTGATCTAGCGGAGCGGGTAGCCCGCCACCTCGCGGCCGCTGATCAGGCCGACGACGCCGAGTCCGGTTACCAGCACGTGATCGCGGCAAGGAAGCTCGCCGCCCGTGTCGGCGTGGTCCGCGAGGCCTGCGGCGTAGCGGCCTACCTGGTGGGCCGGTGGGCGGAGGCGTTGTCCGAGCTGCGCGCCGCGCGACGCCTGACCGGCTGCGGAGGCTACATCGCGATCATGGCCGATTGCGAGCGGGCGCTGGGGCGTCCTGACCGCGCTCTGGCGCTGCTGACCAGCCAGGACGCCGCGTCGGCGGACCGCGCGGAGCAGGTGGAGCTCCGCATCGTCGAGTCCGGAATCCGGCGTGACATGGGCGCCGTCGAGGCCGCGGTCATCACTCTTCAGCTTCCGGAGCTGACCGAGGGCAGACCCCGGCCCTGGTCGGCGCGCCTCTACTACGCCTACGCCGATGCGCTTCTCGACGCGGGACGGACGGAGGAGGCCCGGGACTGGTTCGGCCGCGCTTCTGCCGCCGACCCAGGCGGTGGGACCGACGCCGCAGAGCGCTTCGACGATCTTGATGACGTTACGATCGAGGACCTCGAAGACGTCAGCTCAGAAGGATGAGCGCGAAACTGGAGTCACGCCCTCGCAGCGCCTGACCGGTCCAGCCAGTGCATGATGCCGGCCACGTTGGACGCCGTGCCGCCGCCCCGGGCGAACCTGGCGGCAACGTCGGCGTCGGCGTCCGGCCCGAACACGGCGTAGCGCTCCTTTGTCCGTTCGTGCACCATTGCCACCACGTGATCGAGATTGAGGCCCGCGCCGTGCGCGCGCGATACTTCATCGACCCACACGTGCAACTCCTCCGCTGACCGTGCGAGGACCTCATCGACCGCGCCGACCGGGCCGAAGTGGCTGAACAACAGGCGGGCCGGCCGCAGGGACGCAAACATGCGCAGGGACGTGAGCGCCGTCTCCAGGTCAAAGTCCGGTGGCGGGCTCGCAGGCCTCAGGTCGGCGGTCTCCGGAATGTAGACGCCGGCGGCATCGCCGACGTAAAGGTCGCCGGTCACCGAGTCGAGCAGCCCCACGTGGTGCTTGGCATGGCCGGGGGAGTAGTGGCTGTCCAGCCGCCTGCCGCCGCCCAGATCGACCGTGCCGGTCTCCTCCACCGCCCTGATACGGTCCACGGGGGTTGGCGCGAGCCCGCCGAACAACTCGTCCAACTCATCCCCATAGACCATCCGGGCGCTCTTCATCAAACGGCTCGGATCGACCAGGTGCCGGGCGCCGCGTTCATGCACGACGACGTCCGCGTGCGGGAACATGCCGGCGATGTCTCCGGCCCCGCCGGCGTGGTCGAGATGGATGTGGGTGACCACGACCGTGGCAAGGTCGCCAGGCCCGATCCCGAGCACGGCCAGCGCGTCGCGGACGACGGGCGCGGAGGGACCCGTGCCCGTTTCGACCAGGCAGGGCCGCTCGGACCGGATGAGATAAGCAGCGGTAACACCCGGATAGCCCGCCATCCGGGTGTCGATCTGGAAGACGTCATGCCCGAGTTCGGTGATCGCCGACGAGCCTGCGCCAGCCGGCACAGCCGTATCGCCGTGTCCCTCACCTGAGTGCAAGGAAACGTCCGGGCTGTCAGGGTCCGCAGCGGAGCGCGCCGCCTCATTGCTCATCCGTCCATCGTCGCAGACGCGCCGGATACCGGGCCGCGGCGAGCCGTCGGCGCGGCGCGCTGCGGCCGTCGGTCCAGATCGGGCGATCAGGAGGGTGAAGGCCGCATCGGCGGTGCAGCCCTTCCCGCACTGCACGCGGCGCGTGGCCGCCATTCAAACCGTGGCCACCACGCGAAATGCAATTTAATCGTAATTGAATTGTACTTACTCAATTTCATATTTTGTGATATTGTGCAGCGCAAAGCAGATATGGTTCTTGGCGTGATGAGCCATGAATCCATCGAAGGCGACGAACGGCCGAGCAATACCGCGCTCACTGCTGCCGCCGCGCGCGCGGCGCATCTTGTCGTCGACAATGAGCCTGCGATCTTCGTCGACTCAATGGCCTCGACGCTCCTCGGCGACCGGGCCGATGAGCTTATCGGCTTCCACCGGGCACACGGCACGCATCCGGTGCTTGCAGGCACGCGAGCGGAGGTCACTTGCGGAAGCCGCTACACCGAGGATCGTCTTGCCCACTGTCTTGACCGCGGCGTCACCCAGTACGTGATTCTCGGCGCCGGCCTCGACTCGTTCGCCTACCGCTCGGACCTGGCGGGCCACGTTCGGATTTTCGAGGTGGATCATTCGTCGACCCAGCGATGGAAGCGCGGCCGGCTAAGAACTGCGCAGATCGCGGTGCCGAGCATGGTCGCCTTCGTCGCTGTTGACTTCGAAGCCGATTCGCTGGCGGATCGTTTCATCCGGACCGGGTTCGATCCGGCCCGTCCCGCGTTCGTGAGCTGGCTCGGCGTCACCATGTACCTGACCCGCGCCGCCATCGGCGAGACACTCGCGGTGATTGGCGCATTCGCCCCGGACACGGAGCTTGTCGCCGATTACATCCTGCCCGCCTGCATGCGGGACGTGGCGGGCAACGCGTACGTCGAACTTGTCGCACCGGCAGCCGCGAAGCGCGGTGAGCCGTGGCAGACGTTCCTGACGCCCGGCGAGATGTCGGCCTGGTCGAGCAGCAGGGCTTCGGGTCGGTCGAGCACATCAGGCAGCGTGGCACGGCCGGCGCCGTGATGTGGGACAGGTCCGACTCGCTGCGGCCCCGTCAGCTGTCGCGCCTCGCCCACGCGATCGCAGGCGCGGCGAGGTGAAGTGAGGTGAGGTGAGGTGAGGTGAAAAGCCAGTGGAGCCGCGCTCATGCCTCCGCGCTGTGGCCATCACGTGTGTTAGCCGCAGGACGCGCGGTGCCCGCACGCAGGCCGGCGCCACTCGCGGTCTTCGCGTCAGTCGCCGCCGCACGCGGCGGACCACGGTGCGGCGCCACGGCCATCCCGCCCGTTGTGTCTGGCGCCTTGGCCACGCCGACCAGCGCGTAGACGTCGGCACCGTCGACCGTTTCCTTTTCAAGCAGCAGGTCGACGAGGCGATCGAGATGCCCACGGTGCGCCTTGAGCAGTTCCGTCGCGCGCCGCTCGGCCTCGCGCAGCAGACGTGACACCTCGGCGTCGATCGCCGCCTGGGTCTGCTCAGCGTACGGCCGGCTGGTCATCTCGCCGCCGCCGCCGAGGAACACCGAACCACCGACGGGGTACCCGACCGGGCCAATAGCGGACGACAAGCCGAACTCGCGCACCATCTTGATGGCGAGATCGGTGGCTCCCGCGAGGTCGTTCGCCGCCCCGGTGGAGCCCTGCCTGAACACCACTAGTTCCGCCGCACGCCCGCCGAGGCGCACCGCGAGGCTGTCATCGAGGTAGTCCTCGCCGTACAGGTGACGCTCGACGAGCGGAAGCTGCTCGGTCACCCCGAGCGCCTGGCCTGCCGGCAGGATGGTCACCTTCGCCACCGGATCCGCGTGCTCGGAAAGCGCGGCGACAATCGCATGGCCCGCCTCGTGCACCGCTACCGCGTGTTTCTCGTCAGGCAGCAGCACGTTCGAGCCTTCCCTGCGCCCGAGAATGATGCGGTCGCGAGCGTCCTGGAAGTCGGCCGCGCTCAAGATATCCCGCCCGGCCCGGACCGCGTTGATGGCGGCTTCGTTCACCAGGTTGGCGAGGTCAGCACCGGAGAAGCCCGGCGTCCCGCGGGCGACGACATTCAGATCAACATCGTCGGCGAGCTGCTTGCCTCGGCAGTGCACCGCGAGGATCGCGGCACGCTCGGCGAGGTTCGGCAGCGGGATGGTGATCTGGCGGTCGAACCTGCCGGGCCGCAGCAGGGCGGGATCGAGTACCTCCGGCCGGTTCGTAGCGGCGAGCACCACGATGCCCGACGCAATGTCGAAGCCATCCATCTCCGACAACAGCTGATTGAGCGTCTGTTCCCGCTCGTCGTTGGCTACGACCACCCCAGTCCCCGCACGGCGGGAGCCGATGGCGTCGATCTCGTCCACGAAGATGATGGCGGGAGCCCTCTTGCGTGCCTCCGCGAAGAGGTCACGCACCCTCGCCGCACCCACGCCAACGAACAGCTCGACAAAGCTCGACCCTGAGACTGAAAAGAACGGGACGCCCGCCTCGCCCGCCACCGCGCGTGCGATCAGCGTCTTGCCCGTTCCGGGGGGGCCGATCATCAGAACCCCACGAGGCGTGCTAGCCCCGGCGCGCCGGTATTTCTCTGGCTGCCGGAGGAAGTCGACCACCTCGGCGATCTCCGCCTTGGCCCCCTCGTAGCCCGCGACATCAGAAAACGTCGTCTTGGGCTGCTCGGCGTCGAACACTTTGGCCCTGGACCGCCCCACGCCCATGATGCCCTGAAGCTGACCTGCGGCGCCGCGGGACAGCCGGATCCACAACCAGCCGAGTATGAGCAGCGGCAGCAGGATGAACAGCCACGACAGGAGCTCAACACCGAATGACGTCCCAGGAGGCGTCGCGGTGATCTGCACTTTCCCGGCCTGGAGTTGGTCGAGCAGTGACGAACCTGCGAGCTGCACCGGGATGACCGTCGTGAAATCGTGGCCGTCCGTGAGCGTGCCCGTCGCCTGGCCGGACGACTGAATGTTGACCGTCTTCACCTTGTGGGCGCTGACGTCGCTCAGGAACTGCGAGTAGTTCAGGTTGACCTGCTGTGCGGCGTGCATCGTCGGCAGCACGATCCAGATCACCACCGTGGCCAGCAGCGCAAGCGGCAGCAGCCAGTGCCGCCAGCCGGGCGGCGGCGGCGGCGCCGGTGATGAGGGCCGGTCGCCAGGCGGTGGGGGCTGTACCTGCTTGCTCATGGAGCTTCCTCCGTCCAGAGCCAGGCGGCCCGGCCGCCGCGGCAACCCGTAGTAGCCCGTGGTAGCCCGTCACGGAAGACTGACGTCGCCGCGAACGACGCTCTAACCATACGCGAATGACCTGATCACCAGGCCGGTGCGTGGCTTCGGCCCGAACGAGGTTGACTTGCGTGGCATTTGTTCGCCGCTGGCTGCCAGGGCAAGCACGTCCGTCACCTGCGGCGGATTGCAGATCACGACTGTGCCGCCGGGCGTGGCTGCATCGATCGCGGCGTCGTGGTGGTCGTGGTGGTGAACCATGCTCTGGTCGCCGCGGATCTGCCAGATCTCCCCGAGGAGCAGTTCGTGCAGCACAGAGGTGTCGAACCGCAGCCGCGGCGCACTGCGCCCGGCCGGAGCGGCCGGAGCGGCCGCCGCCAATTTCACCGGATCGGGATCGGTGAGCAGGCGGAACGCGCCGTCGCCAGCGAGCAGGAACGCGGTGCGATTGCGACTCGCGCCCAGGCTAGTCCCGTTCTGCGCCGTGCCCCCCGGGGGTGACTCGCCCGGGGGTGATTCGCCCGGGGCTGATTCGCCCGGGGCTGATTCGCCCGGGGGTGATTCGCCCGGGGGTGATTCGCCCGGGGCTGACCCGCCCGGCGCCGACCGGTCCAGGGATATCTCCCGGGCGTGGCCAGCGTCGCGCAGCACGCGCAGGGCCGTGCCCAAATCCGTCCCGCCCGGCAGTGTGCGGACGGTGAAGGCCGACTCGGCAAGCTCGGCCGCGGTCGCCGGCGGGAGATCGGCTACAACGCGATGGATCGGGTCGATGCGCGGCGGGTACGCATTCGAATCCACGAGCAGCACCAGGCCGTGGTCCCACGGACCGGCGCCCATGCCCGCCGCGTGCCTTTGCGCCTGAAGCTCGAGGTACGCGGCGTAACGGTGATGCCCATCGGCGATCACCGCCTGCCGGCACCCGAGGTCAGCGGCGGCCGCCGCGACCCGGGCCGGGTCCGTGACTGCCCACAACCGGTGGGCGACGCCGTCGGTGAGGGCTTCGATCGTGGGCGGCTGTGTCTGCGCTACCTCGTCCACAAGCTGGCTGGCGGCGCCACCGCCCTGGTAGAGCAGGAAGATCGGCTCCAGGTTGGCCTGGGTGGCCTCCATCAGCTTGCGCCGGTGGGCGACGACGACAGGCGTCACGCCCTCATGCGGGAGCACGATCCCCGCCGCGGCAGCGGTGAGCGCGATCGCGCCTATGAGCCCACGCTGCAGACCTGCCCAGGCTCCGGGCCGCGACCCGGGAGCGTCGTGCGCCTGCTCTTCGTAGACGTAAAGGCCGGCATTGGGATCGGGTGCGAGAACGCCGTCTGCGATCCACGTGCGCAGTGTCCGTCCCGCCACGCCATAACGGTCGTGCGGCCGACTGTCGCCTTGGCCGGTGCCATCGGTCGGCAACGTCAGCCGGACCACGTTGTGCGGGTCCCCACGCCTGAGCCGCTCGGCAGCTGCGGCCCCGAGTACGTCGTACGGTGGAGAGGTGACCTCCGCGAGGCCGCTGACGCGATCGGGCGCGTAGCGGACACCGCGGAACGGCGCAAGCACGAGGCCGGCGGGCTCCGGGATCACCGGTGACCCCAGGCCCCCGTCATGAGGCCGCCCGCCCTGGGCACGCTTTCTTGCGGGTGCCTGTCACGAGGAAAGGTCTGCACATATGTCACAAGGATGGGGCGACGGCTGGGATTCCCGCCCGGACCGGCAGCAAGCAGACGGCGGTTGCGTTGATGGCGCGCCGGAGGGGGACGTCTACGACTGGTACCGCCGCGGGGTTGAGCTGCTCAAGCAGCGCAATCCGGCGGCAGCGGCGCAGCTTCTCGAGCGTGCTGCGGCCGCCGAGCCGTCCTCGCGCAGCATCACGGAGGCGCTTGCCCGCGCCCAGTTCGACACCGGCAAGTACGACCTGGCCGCGGACAGCTTTCGCCGAATCGTGGAAAGCAGCCCGTCCGACGACTACGCCAGGTTCGGGCTCGGCCTGTCGCTAGCCCGTGCGGGCGATCCAGCCGCTGCGGCCGGGCACCTGGCCCTGGCCGTAGCGATGTGCCCCCATGTGCGGCACTACACCAGGGCGCTGCACGGCGTTCGGGCCACCCTCCGCTCTCTCGAGCGCAGGTGAGCGGCGAGCAGGCGGGCGGCCAGGCGGCGGCCGGTCCGCGCGAAACGCCAGGCCTGCGCGGCTGCCCGCACCCGCTCATTGAGGCCTACGACACCGCGTTGCTCGACCTCGACGGCGTCGTGTACCTGGGCGGCAGCGGGATCCCTGGCGCCGCGGAGGCGCTGCACAAGGCGGCGACGAGCATGGGGCTCGCGTACGTGACCAACAACGCGTCGCGCACCCCAGCCGCGATCGGTGAGCAGTTGGCGCAGATGGGCGTCCCGGTCTGGCCAGGGTCGGTGATCACCTCCGCGCAGGCTGCGGCACGACTTCTTTCCGAACGGCTGCCGCACGGATCTCCAGTGCTCGTGATCGGCGGCGCCGGCCTACGGCTTGCGGTGCGAGAACGTGGCCTGCGCCCGGTCAGCACCGCCCTGGATCGGCCGGCCGCGGTGGTCCAGGGCTACCAGCGCCACATCGATTACCTGCTGCTCGCCGAGGGTACGCTCGCGGTCGCCGCAGGCGCGATCTTCGTGGCATCGAATGCCGACTCGACACTGCCCTCGCCCCGGGGCAAGCTGCCGGGAAACGGCGCTCTGGTCCAGGTGATCAGGGTTGCGACGGGCCGGGATCCGATCGTCGCGGGCAAGCCCGAGCCGTCGATGCACAAAGAGGCGATGCTGCGCACAGGGGCGCGCCGGCCGCTCGTCGTCGGGGACCGGCTTGACACCGATATCGAGGGCGCGAACCGGGTGGATGCCGACAGCCTGCTCGTGCTCACCGGCGTGAGCCACCCATCCGATGTGGTGCTCGCGCCACCGCGGCGGCGCCCGTCGTACGTGGCCGCCGATCTGACGGGGTTGCTGGAGCCGCATCCGTTGCCAACTGGCGGGCAGGGCGAGCCGTTGCGATGCAACGGCTGGCAGGCGCGCTGGCTCTCCGGCAATGGTGGCGCCGGCAATGGTGAAGATACTGCTGGTGATCAAGGTACCGGTGGTGATGCGGGGCATGGCCCCCGGATCGAACTGACCGGTTCCGGTGATCCCATCGATGCGCTACGTGTGCTGTGCGCCGCGTGCTGGTCGCGCGACCGGGTAACGGCCGACATGGTGGCCGCCGCGCTGCGCGCGGTAGGCCTGGAATAGGGAGCTTGGGCGGCGAATGCCGTGAAGATTGAGTCAAGTCTGTTGATCGCGGGTCGTGTTTGGCGGTTTGCGGGGTTGGGTTAGGCTGCGATGCCTGCTTGCTGGGTGAGGTCGTCGATGGCGGCCTGGTAGGCGCGGTCGGCGGTCCTTAGTGGGGAGGGCGCCGGTGGGCCGGTGCTGGCGAGGTGGGCCATGCCGGTGCGGAGGATCCGGTCGTGCACGCGGGTGAGGAAGCGGGCTGAGCGGAGCCCGGTGTCGGTGACCTGGTAGCGGAAGGTGTGGGGGATGCGTTCGATCAGTCCGTGCGCGCGTAGTCGCCGCAG
>DATIYI010000028.1:0-4515 GCA_035517695.1 Streptosporangiaceae bacterium | reverse complement strand
TTCGTCTCGCAGAGGCTCGTGGGTATCGTGTGCTGCGGGCTCGGCCGGCCGAGAGCGAGGCGAAGCTTTCCTATGCGGCGCTGGCTGACGTCGTCGGTCCCGCGTTCGACGAGGCGCGTGCGCAGCTCCCGCATCCGCAGGAGCTGGCGCTGGCCGGCGCGTTGCTGCGTGTCACCAGCAGTGAGCCGGCCGATCCGAGGACCGTGGCGACTGCCGTCGTCGGGGTGCTTACCGAGCTCGTCGGCGAGCAGCCGGTGCTGGTGGCGATCGACGACGTGCAGTGGGTCGACCTGGCGTCCCGAAGAGCGCTGGAGTTCGCGGCACGCCGATTGCCGGCCCAGCTGCGGCTGTTCGTCACCAGGCGCAGCGAGGGTGCGGCCGACGTGCCGCTCGAGCTGGACCGGGCGCTGCCCCCGGACGCGTTTGAGCGCGTCGTGCTGGGGTCGCTTTCGCTCGCGTCGTTGCATCACATCGTGCGCGAACGCCTCGGCACGTCGCCGGCGCGCCCGGTGATCGCGCGGATCGCGGAGGCCTCGGGCGGTAATCCGTTCTTCGCGATCGAGATCGCGCGGGCCATAGGAGGCGCTGCGGCTGATCCGGGCGACCATGGCCCGCTTCCGGTGCCGCAGAGCGTGCAGAAGCTGGCGGCCGGACGGGTCAACGCGCTGTCCGGCGCGGCGCGGGAAGCGGTCCTAGTGGCGGCGGCGCTGTCGCGGCCGACCGCCGGTGCAGTCGTGACCGCGCTGCCAGATGAACCCGATGGCGGGGCTGCGATAGCCGAGGCTGAGGACGCGGGCGTGCTCGTGACCGAGCACGGGCGCATCCGTTTCACTCATCCGCTCCTCGCGTCGGCCGTTTACGCCTCGGTGTCAGAGGCACGCCGCCGCGCCCTTCACCGCCGACTGGCTGAGGTCGTGAGCGATGCGGAGGAACGTGCCCGCCACCTTTCCCAGAGCCTCAGCGATGCCGACGAGTCCGTCGCGGTACAGATTGAGGGGGCCGCCCGGCAAGCCGTCCTGCGCGGCGCGTTCGACGCGGCGGCCGAACTGTTCGGTGCCGCCTGCCGGCTCACCCCGGCGGCAAACCGCGAGTCGCTGGTCCGGCGGAGGTTGAGCCAGGCCGCGGCGCTGCTGCGGACGGGGGATGTGGCCGATGCCCGGCGGCTCGCTGAGAGCATGGAGATGGACGGGCTGCCGCCCGCGTTGCAGGCGGAGCGGCTCCAGCTGCTGGCCGAGGTCGAGTGGGATGACGGGTCGATCCCGCTGGCGACCAGCTACCTGGAGCAGGCTCTCGAGGTAGCCGGTGGCGACCCGCCGTTGAGCGCGCGGATCTCCGCGCGGCTCGTCCTGATCACGGTGCCAGGCAATCCGGCCCGCGCATTGCAGCACGCTGAACGGGCGGTGGGACACGTGGACGGCGAGCGGGATCCGCTGGTCCTCTCGTCGTTGCTGATTGACCTGTGCCTGCTGGATCTGCTGCTGGGACGCCCGCCGAGGACCGACCTGATGCGGCGGGGCCTGGCGCTGGAGGAGCGCGCCGGGCCTTCGGCCTACCCTCACCCGGTTCCGCTGATCTGGTTTCAGTGCACCGACGATCTCGAAGCGACCCGCGAACGTCACGCCCGCGAAGCGGTCTGGGCGCGCGATCATAGCGATGAGGCGCACGCAACGGAACGCCTCAGCTACCTGGCCTTGGCCGAGTTTCACGCGGGTCGCTGCGACCTCGCCATGCGGCTGATCGAGCAAAGCTGCGACACGATCGAAGAGCGGCTCGAGGTGAGCGGCAGGTTTGCCTACCCGTTTGCCTGGCGCTCGCTGATGGATGCCTACCGTGGGCGGTTCGACCGGGCCAGGCAGACGCTTGTCCCGCTCCTCGCCGGGACCGCGCACGCGCAGAAATCGTGGTGGGCGGCGGTGCTGCTGAGCGTGCTCGGGTTCGTGGAGTTCGCGGCGGGCGAGTACCGCGCAGCCGACGACGCGGTGTCGCGCATGGGGCGGCTGCTTGATCAGATCGGCATCAGCGACGGCCTGCTCGATCGCACCGAGCCATTCCATGCCGAGCTGCTCGTCCAGCTCGGCCAGCTCGACCGCGCCGGGGAAGCGCTGGCCCGGCTGGAGCACCGGGGACGGACCTTCCCGCGTCCATGGATCGATGTGACGCTGCCGCGGACGCGGGCGATCGTCTTGGCGGCGGAGGGAGACCTGCGCGGCGCCCTGGAGGCGCTCGGCTCCCTGGACCCCGGCACCGGAGCGCGACTGCCCCTCGAGCTCGGCTGGACGTGGCTGACCAAGGGCCGCCTGCTTCGCCGGGCCAAGCAGCGGCGAGCGGCAGCTGACGCCTTCGCGCAGGCCGCTGCGATCTTCGAGCAGCTGGGCGCGGTGCCGTGGGCGGAGCGGGCCCGCGCCGAGCTCGACGTGACCGGGCCGAGGCGCCGCGCGCCGGATGAACTGACGGCGACGGAGCGGCGCGTTGCCGAGCTGGCCGCGGCGGGCATCACGAACCGGGAGATCGCCCGCGCGGTGTTCATGAGCCAGAAGACGGTCGAGGCGCACATTGCGCGCGTCTACCGCAAATTGGGCATCCACTCACGGGCCGAACTCGGCGCGCGGATGGCGGGCAATCCCGCAAACAGTGAGGGAAGAACGTAGGGAAACGCCCGATTCGCCTTCGCGTGCCCACGCCTAGCGTCGTGCCATGACACGCGAACAGTGCCTCGAGCCACGCCAGGCATTCCTGGTCGAGCACTACAGGCCTGGTCGCGACGTCCCGCAGCTGAGCAGTTCGATCGCCCGCATCCGGCAGATCGTCGCGGAGATGAAGCGGGCCGGGGAGCCCGTCCGCTGCCTGAGCGCAACGATCGTGCCGAACGACGAGTCGTTCTTCTGCCTCATCGAAGCAGCCTCTGATGAGGTCGTGTCCGACGTGTACCGACGGGCGGACGTTCCGTTCGAACGGATCTCAGCCGCGATCTGTGTCTTGGACGAAGGGGAGAGTTCATGAAACGCGCGAGAATCACCTACCTCATCGCGTTGCCCGCCGCGGTCCTCGTACTTGCCGGAGCGGCGTACGCAACCGCGAGTGCCAACGCGGGCACCGGGAGATCGGCGGCCGACCAGGTTCGTACCGCCGAGCAGACTCTGCTCCGTGCTGAGGTTGACGCCGACACGCACACCGCGGCCGCGTTGCTCGCCCCCGATTTGCAGCTGATCGACCCGACCGGCGGAGCCGGGACGCGTGCAGACGATCTGGCCAACATCGGCGGCGGAGTCGATTTCGTGACGATCAAGCCGATCGAGCCGATCAGCGTGCGCGTGCACGGCGACAGCGCGGTCGCACGCCTCAAGCTGACGTTCAAGGTGGTCGCCTACGGCCAGACGGTCCAGCATGACGGGTGGACGACCGACCTGTGGGAGCGGCGCGACGGCCGCTGGCAGCTCGTCTGGTCGCAGACCACGGCCGTTCCCAACCACCTGGACCTCTTCATCCAGTCGCTCCAGCCATAGCCGCAGCCACGCACGCAGAACAGCACCGGTCGCCGCCACAAGCAATCATCGCGTGGCGGCGACCGTCGCCAACGCCAGCATTAACCGGCCAGCGGACCCGACCGACCTGACCGATCCAGGCGGCTTGGGCGCCGCGGACCCGAAGGACATGGACGGCGGAGTCCTCTCCGATATCGCCCACCGGCCCTGGTTCCAGGTACTAGCGATGGTTGAGAGAAGATCTCATGTCAACGCACCTGTACGCTGCAGCGGGATACGCTTGCCGCCGGGCTCGGAATGCCGGCCCTGCGCTGGCGGCCTGCACCCTTATCGCCGCCGGCGTCCTGGCCGGCTGCTCATCGCCCGCAACCGGTCCCCCGAGTGCAGCACCGACACGACCAGCCGTCTCCGGCGCCAGCGCGGCGGCCCGCGTCTTCAGCTCCCCGCACTACGGCTACACCATGGCGCTGCCCGCGGGCTGGTCCGGCCGGGGAGCGCAGCCATGGGACGGGCCAGGCAGCCGGGGCCCTGCGAAGGCTGGCGTAGACGTCTTCCGCGGGCCGCGCTACGTCGCGGCGTCGACGTTCGCAGCACCCATGCCGCCCAGCCTGGCCGGCTACGCAACGGCCATCGCACGGGCCGCCGCCCAGGTTCCGTGCCCGGCCGCACCCCAGATCGACCAGCCAGTAACGATCGGCGGGGCAGCGGCCTCGCTGATCGGCATGACCTGCCCATCGCAGGGAGGCGTCTACATGCTGACCGCGGCTACGACGCACAAGCAAACAGCCGTGGTGTTCGTGTTCGAAGACACATCCGGGGTAAGGGCCGCCCAGCAAGCCGATCGCGTGGCGTTCCTCAAGCTCCTCGCCGGTGTCCGGTTCCGGTGAGGACGGGCCGATGATGATCAGGCAAGACCGTCACAGCAGTCGGCCTTGACACCGCGATGCCGGTCTGGAGTCCGGACCAGCATCGTGCGAAGTATTCGGGCCGCACAACTGCGCGAAATGCTGGCGGACGCCGGCGTGCGGCAGGG
>DATIYI010000027.1:0-12961 GCA_035517695.1 Streptosporangiaceae bacterium | reverse complement strand
CGCGCAGGCCGCCGCCCAGGTCAGCGAGGCGGGCGCGATCACGATCGGGAAACGCCAGGCAGAGCAGCTGGCCATCGGGGCCGCGGCCGGCTTCGAGGCGTTCTACGCCGCGCGGCGCCCGGAGCCATGCGCGGCTGGCACCGGGCTGCTGATCACCGCGGACGGGTCCGCGTTCAGCGTGCGGCCTGAGGCGCTGCGGCCCGCGACCGCCAAAGCCGCCCGGCAGCGCGCGGCCGCGGCCAGCGGCTGGCCCGATGACCCAGCCGACCTGCGCAAAAGCAAGAAACGCTCAGCCGAGCTGGCCGGCATCGCCGACATCCCGCCCGCCCCCCGCACCGCAAGCGACATCATCACCGCCCTGTTCGAGACCCACGGCACTGGCCGCCGCGCGGGTGACGGCGATGCCCCGCGCGCCCGTCACGGCCCGAAGGCCACGGGCAAGACAGTGCTCGCCTCGGCCCGCAAGCCGATCCCGGCCGTCATCGGCGAGGCCTTCGCCGAGGCTGCCCGCCGCGACCCCGGCCACCTGCGGCCCTGGTTCGCCGTCGTGGACGGCAACAACGCCCAGATCGGCGCCATCCGCGCCTACGCCGCCCAGTACCAGGTGAACGTGCCGGTCCTGATCGATCTCATTCACGTGATCCAGTACATCTGGAAGGCTGCGGGCTCGTTCTTCTACCCCGGCGACCCCGAAGCCCGGGCCTGGGTCAAGGCCCAGGCCGCCAAGATCCTCGACGGCAAGGCCCGGGACGTGCAGGCCGGGATCCGCCGCCGCGCCTCTTCCTACGGCTACAGCACGAAAGAACGCGAGGGCGCTGACGCCTGCGCCGATTACCTGGAAAACAAGAAGGACTACCTGGACTACCCCGCCTTCCTGGCCGTCGGCTGGCCGGTCGCCAGCGGCCTGATCGAAGGCGCGGCACGCTGGCTGATCAAGGACAGGATGGAAGTGACCGGAGCCAGATGGGGCCTGGACGGCGCCGAAGCCGTCCTGAAGCTCCGCGCCCTGATCGGCAACGGCGACTTCGACGACTACTTCGCCTTCCACCTCAGACAAGAAAAACGGCGCAACCACGACAGCCGCTACCGCAGTCCCAGCCCCCTCACAACATGATCACCGGCCACCGTCAACCCGGCAGCATCCCATCGCCCTGCCCGAATGGTCCTATCTTCAAAGGAGCCGCACCCTTCTGCCCGTGTGGCGTCCGTAATCCCGGAGTGTGCCTGGTCAGCGCGACGCACATTTTGGATCATGTCCCATGAAGTCCAGCTGAGTCCCACCACATCCAATTCTCCCATTGTCACCCTGCCATCCTCGGCTTCGGCCGACCACGTCACTGGAACGCCGACCTGCCGTAGCCGATAGCCGCCCCAAGGCGACAAGACAGGCGCGTCATATTGCCACACTTCAGAAATCCGGTTCGAGCGGCCATTTTTCACGGCCCTGCCACGGGTTTCCGGCCGAGACCGGCGCGGTGGAACCGATCCTCACGGTAACGCCAGGTTCCCGGCTTCCTCCTCCTGCCCCGAGCTTGAGCCGCCGCAACCCCGCCGCACCACTCCTGGCGCCTGGGCACCGAGGCCTCCGGCGGCGTCTTATCCGTCAGCTCCTGGCAGGTTGGTGGTGACCGCCGAGGGCGCCGGCGAGGGGATGACCCTGCGGGGGAAGACGGAGTGGATGAACTGGGGGAAGGCGTGGGTGGCGAGCGGGGGGCCGACCAGGAGGACGGCCGACAGCGTGACAAGGATGCCGCCCGCTATCAGCTTTGCGCCGGTGGAGATGCGTTCCGCGCTGATCCGGATCTTTCCATCGCGCACCTTCCGGCCGAAGTAGAGGCCGGCCATGAGGGCCAGGAACGACTGGACGACGATGGCGATGATGGCCTCGGGCGCGGTGAAGTACTGGCTGTAGCCGATTGTGAAGCCCACGATCAGTTCATCCACGCTGATGCTGATGCCGAGCCCGATGATGGCGCGACCGCGCGCCGCCACCAGCGCCCTCGCCTTCTCCGCCTCGTCGTCGTCATCGTCGTCATTGAAGGCCTCGTCCAGCATCAGGATGCCAAGGACGCCGACGATCACCGGCACGACGAGCGGAACGATATACCGGCCGACGAAGGTCAGGTCGATCACGTCGGCTAGGTGGGAGCGGTAGGCCAGCTGAAGCTCCTTGAGCTCGGTAGGGCTACCGAGTTGGTAAGGGTCGATAGTTATGTGGCGGGGGCCGGCGATCAGGTGAATCAGCGGCGTCCCCAGTGCCAACCCGATCAGCGGCATTATGGCTTCGAATGCGATGAACACCACCGTGACACGCAGCAGCTGCGCGCGCGTCAGCCGAATTTCCCCCAGGACGGCGAATGCGATAGCAAAGTTGTCAAGGCACAAAGGCAGGGTAAAAGCCAGCAGCCTTAGCATCTTCCCAACCTTTCGCTACCTGGAGTGACCACCGCGTCTACGGCGGGTTGACCTCGCATCACAAGGAGGTAACACCATCTAACAGCGAATCGGCCCGGCTGGTTCAACGTTCCGGAAAAGACCAGCTACCTGGACTTAAGGCCGGCGGGCGAGGACGCGGCAAGACGCCGGCCAGCATGGTCCTACTAGGCAAAGGCGAGCGCAGGCTTGTTATAGATCCGTAATGAAATAATCGCGTTCGGCCACCAGAAGATGAGTCCCCAGACGTTTGTCTGGTGTATCTCAGGACCATCACTCCACTATCAACTTAAGATCACGCAGTCCATCTGAGACGTTAGAAGTAGAAGTTCCGAATTTCCCGCGTCATGCCGCCTGGCTCGTCTAACCTATGCCTCCGGGAGTGAATGCGCGGACCGGGAGGTGGACCGAGTGCGCAACGGGCACTGGTCCGCATGGTGGCGCCGCATGCAGGAAAGTGGCATGTCGCGTGTTGCGGGGCAGCTTGCCGTTCCCGCGGTGCTGGGGCTGGTGATCGGAGTGGTGCTCGCGTTCCAGTCGGGAACGAGCAACTCAGGTCTTACCCAGATCCCTCTCGGCACTTATGTGATCCCGACTGCCTCCGATGCCGCTGCGGCGTTGGCGACGACTGCGCCAGCGGCGAGCATGAAATCCAATACCACCTGCGACATCATCGTTCCGGCTAACCCGCTGAGCGCGCAGGGGCTGGCTACTCCTTATCAGCTCACCGGTCCCAACGGGATGACGCCGGCGCGGTCGGGGTGCAAGATGACCAACGGGGCGAAGCTGGGCGCCTTCGTCCAGGCCACGATCCTGGACCCGGCCACCGGGGCGCTGTCGGTCTATGAGCCGCTCGTGATCACGCAGGGCACCAGGCCGGACACGCCGGGCATGAAGCTCAATCCGCCTGTGATCCCGGCGGACGCGGTCGTGACGATCGACTTCGGGTTCAACGGAACGGACCTGGTCCAGGCGGGGGCGACCCCAACCACGCTCGCGGATGCCCACTGCGTCAGCGGCCGGGCAGGGTCGGCCTTCGGGCAGACGTCGTTCTGCAACGGGGTCAGCTTCTTCAACGCGGTGCGGCAGGACGAGCGGAAGGGGCTGCTTAAGGTGCCGTCCCCGGGTACCTCGAACGCGATCGTCCCGTCGGGCGGTGACCTGGGCACGGGCCGGTCGTGCCCGGTCATCAGCAACTTTGAGGTGGCCGGCCTGGACCCGGGCCAGAGCGTGACCACCACCTACCTGCTCAACCCGCTCACCGGCCAGACGGCGCAGGACAACGCGACGTACCGGGATTACGTCGCAGGCGCGACGCTGCTGCACGGCAACAGCGCAAACGCCGTGCTTGACCAGTACGTCGACCCGATCCTCGGGTGCACCCCGTTCGAGGTGCCCGACCTGTCCAAAGCCAACGTGCCGGCCTTTTCGGAGGCGCTGGACGAGATAGCGGCGGGCGCGTACCAGCCGAAGACCGCGGCGCTGGTGCCGGAGAACGACAAGGCGGTAATGGACGGCGGCGAGCCCGACCCGGCGAAGACCGACCTGTACCGGGAGGAACTCGGCCAGGCCCCCGTCAGCGCGGCGACCAACAAGTCCAGCAGCCCGGCGGTGTACTGCCAGAACGTCGTCGACATCCAGACGCCGTTCCTGGCGGCCAACCAGAAGTTGCTCGCCACCGGCCAGTCGCCGGTGACGGCGACCGCGGACAACCTGCTCACCTTCCTGGCGAACGACCTGAGCGCGTCCTTCGCCAGCCTTGGCTGCCACCAGTTCCACCTGACGAATCCCGTCACGCTCAAGCGGAACAGCACAGGCGTGGCGATCGCGGCGACCTTCGACACCGCCGTGCAGACGGCATCGTGACCAAGGAATCAGACCATGGATGTTCAGGAAGTAGGCGAAAGCGGACAGCACGCGCGCTCGGACGACGACGATGACGACGTGAGCACACGCGATGCTGAGGACTCCGAGGACTCCGACGGCGATAACGATGACGATGACCGGGTCGTCCCGGAAGCCTGGCGGAGCAAGCCCTTCAGGCTCACCGTGATGGCGGTGGTGGTCATCCTGATGACGGGGATCGGCTTCGGCGCCGGCAAGCTGACCGGAGTCGGCAACAACGTGGTCCGCTCGGACATTCCCAAGCCGGAGAAGACCGCTGACCCCTTCATCGAGGGCTCCGGCTCCATCGCCGACAACAGCCACGCGAACATCCTGTCGACGACGGCGCCTGGCATGGTCCACATCCTGTCGGGCGGGAAATCGGCCGGGATCGGCCTGGTGCTCACGGAGTCGGGGAAGGTGCTGACCACGTACCAGCCCGCCAAGGGCGCGCAGAAGCTGTCGGCGAAGTACGTCCTGTCCGGTGCGACCTTCAAGGCCACGGTGATCGGGACGGACCCGGCCGCGGGACTGGCGCTGCTTCAGATGGCGAGCCGTCCGGGGTGGCCGTTCGTGACAGTCGAGGTGGGGAACTCGGACAAGCTTGTTCAAAACGCGGAAATCTCCAGCTTTACGTCCTTCCATGTGCCGGGCAGGGTCTATGACACCGCGGTCGGCACCACGGGCACGACGGCCAAGGTGACCATCGATGCAGGCACCCTGACCGCCATGAACGTGACTGTCGACGTCGCCAACAGCAACAAAACCCGGAGCGGGCTGATGGCGTCGACGTTGCAGTCGGACACGCTGTCGGTGCTCGGCGGCCCGCTGGTGGACCTGAACGGTAAGGTGATCGGCCTCACCATCGGGGGTTCGGGGGGCCGCTCCAACGTCACCGGGTACGCGATCCCGATCAACATGGCACTCGCGGACGCCCGGCAGATAGCTGACGGCCACTCCTAGCAGTGAGAATGTGCAACCGCCGAGCACCAGTCAGGTACGGCTTGGACCTGTGGTGTGTGCCCGGCTGGAAGTACTGAGGAGATCAGATGCCGGGCCTGCTGACTGCCGCGATAGTTTTCGGGACGGTCCTGGTGGCCGAGCTGCCGGACAATTCCGGGCTGGCGAGCCTGGTGCTGGGCACTCGGTACCGGGCCGCCGGGGCGGCGGCGGCGTTCGCGGTGCAATTGGTACTGGCGGTCACGTGCGGCAGCTTGCTCGGCCTGCTCCCGCACCGGATCGTGCAGATCGCGGTGGCGGTGGTGTTCCTGGCCGGCGCGGTGCTGGTGCTACGCCGGGGATAAAGACGACGATGACGAGGTCCGGCTGAGAGGCCGACGCGGCCGGGTTCTGGGCCGTGGGGGCGATCTCTTTCGGGGTGATCCTGCTGGCTGAGCTGGGTGATCTGTCGGACATCGTGATCGCGAACCTTCCGCCAAGTACCACGACCCGGTGGCGGTGGGCATCGGGAGCGTGCTGGCGCTGTGGTCCGTGGTCGCGCTGGCCATCGTGGGCGGGCGCTTCAGCAGATCATGCCGCTGCGGTGGATCGCCCGCCTGGCCGCGCTGGCGATGGTCGTCATGGCCGGGTTCACCGTGGCCGAAGCGCTGCGGTGAGGTTCTGGTTACAGCCAGTCCGCCGCCATCGCGCCAGCGAGGCAGAGCAGCAAGATTCCCGCCACGACCTCGCCGCGCTCGCCGGTCACCAGACCTAGCTTCGCGCCCAGCTCCAGTCCAATCAGGGTCAAAACGGCGCTGAAGACTCCGAACGTGATCACCGCCGCGACGATGGGGACGGCAAGCGCTCCGAGTGCGAGTCCCACCGAAGTCGTCCAGGCTGAGCGCGGCCCCGCTGACCAGCAGCCGCCACCCGTGCCAGGCCCGCGAGGCGTCGTCGTCGCCGCGCACTGCCTCGACGAGTCCCCAAACCGCGGTCGCGGCTAGCACGCCCGCGCCGGTCAACCGGGCGGCGGCCCCAGTTCTCCGGCAAGACCGTGGCCGATGCAATTAAGAACATCTCCCGAACGGATCGTGGTTCTTACCCCTGGCCCAGCATCCTTTGATCACATGAATAACCCGGGTCTCGCCAACTCAATGGCGAGACCCGGGTCGTGTAATGGGCTAGGTCAGCCGACGGCGTGCAGGACGCCGGCCGCGACAATCATGAGAGCTCCGGCGGTTGCGTTGGCCAGCCACATGTGGCGCCGCAGCGCCGGGATCGAGTACGCGATCGCTATGCCGATCGCGAGCCCAACGCCGGCCTGGATGATGCTCGACAGCGCCTGCTCCAAGGCCGAGACCCAGACCGAGGCGCTGTGGGACACGCCGTCGACCGCGCCGTAGGTGATGTTGTCGAGGCTCAGCAGCCACGGCAGGATCCAGATGCCCCACCGCGACTTGGGATTATCCTCCGCCGCCGCCGCCCTCTTCGAGACGATGGCGACCGCGATCCAGTAGACACCGATCACGGCGACGACCGTGGGCGCGAGGAAGCTCATGCTGTCCGGGTACGACCAGTGCAGAGCGGTGCCCAGCAGGTACCCTCCCCCGTCACCGACGCCGAACAGCAGCGCGAACGGGACGAGCACCGACCAACGCCGGTTCATCATTGGGCCGACCGCGATACACGCGATCAGGCTGTCAACGCCTAGTAGGAGCCAAGAGCCCACCACGACCTCCTTGTTTGCCGTTTTGGCTAAGTGTTTGAGTGGGTGAAGGAGCGGCGGTCCCGGTGAGGCCGGGACCGCCGCTCCCGCGAGGGGAGCAAGCCAGTAGAGCAGCTACATCCCGGAGGGGTTCATCAACCGATGGTGAGGACGGCCCCTGCGGTGTCCCCGAGGCGGCGCCGCCGTTGTCTTTGCCGATGGCGTTGCCGTCGCCGTTGGCGGAGGCGTTCCCGTTGTGTTTGTTACCGTCTGCGTCGTGGTGCTGAAGGTCGCCGCGACCGCCGCGCCATTACCGTCCAGGGTGACCGTGACCGGGTCGGTCAGGCCGAAGTTCTGGCAGCCGAGGTTGGTGAAGGACATGCTGAGCCTGTTCGCCATGAAGGTAAGCAGGTTGTTACCCGTCCCGGGCACCGGCGTCGCGCCGGTCGCGAGCAGCGTCTGGTTGGCCGCCAGGAACGGGGTCTGGATGTTGACCATGTTCTGGCAGTACATCGCCGGGCTGCTGGTCTTGTTGTTCGCCGCGTTGACGGGGGGCTGGCCAACGTTTGACCGGTACAGGTTGGTCTTGGTGAGGTCCATCTGCCCCTGACCGTTCAGCACCATCTCGTCGTTCTCCGGGACCAGCGCCGTGATGGCCGGCGTGTTCTTCGCGGCAGCGAGCTCATCCAGCGCCTGGGAGGTCGTCGGCTGGTTGTTGTTGGCCAGGTCCGGGGCCATGAACGGGGTGCAGCCGAGCGTCGGGTCCAGGAACGCGTCGACCAGGATGTTGTCACTGCCGTTCGCCAGCGTCGTGGCGCCGGCCATGTTGCCCGCGTTCGCCGTGGTGTTCTGCGCGGTCTGCCCGGTCGCCGGGTTGAGCAGGTACACGGAGGTCACGTTGTCCGACTGGTCCTGGTCGATCATGTCGAAGTTGCGCGTGGTCGGGCAGGTCGTGCCGGTGCCAAGCTGGCCGCCAGAGGCGATGATCTTGGCGGAGGTTCCCGTCGCCGGCACCGTCAGCTTGCCCCGGCGCTCGAGAAAGAATGCTTCGTTGAAGAAGTTGGTCCCGTTGCAGAAAGACACCTGGCCGAACGGCGAGCCCGCCTGGCCGTTGACGCAGTTACCCTGCCGGAGGGCGTTCGCCGTGGCGCCTACCTGGGTGAGGACCGTACCGTTGAACCCGAAGTCGATCGTGGCTACGTAGTTCCTCGGCAGGGTCGGCGCCGTCGGTGCGACGGCCGGCGTCGTGCCCTGGGTGATGACCAGCGGGTCGTAGACAGAGAGCTGCCCGGTTTGCGTGTTCACGATCGTCGCCTGGACGAACGCGCCTAGGGCGGCCGCGTTGGCCATGGTGCAACCGGACTGCGCCGGGGTCATCCCGTTCGGGCCGGTGAGCTGGTACGGGGTTGCCATACCCTGCGCCGACAGCGGGTTCGCCGGGACGATGATGTCGCAGTTGACGTTGGCCGCCGCGACCGCCGCGGGGGTGCTGGTCGTCGCCGTCGCGCTCGGGCACGGTGCCGCCGAGGCCTGGGCCGCGGCTGACGGCGAGGCTGAACCGCTCGGGGCCGCCGAGGCCGGCGCCGCCGACGCGGTGGCCGCGGCTGACGGCGAGGCCGAACCGCTCGGGGCCGCCGAGGCCGGGGCCGCCGACGCGGTGGCCGCGGCTGACGGCGAGGCCGAACCGCTCGCGGCCGCCGAGGCCGGGGCCGCCGACGCGGTGGCCGCGGCTGACGGCGAGGCCGAACCGCTCGCGCCCGCTGAGGCCGGGGCCGCCGAGGCCGAGGCCGCGGCTGACGGCGAGGCACACGCCGCCGTGAGGCTCTGCTTTCCCGGCTTTCCCGTGTTTGTGCTGCCTGCTGCTACGAGGGCAACCACGCCCACCGCGAGCAGCACTGGAATGACGATCGCGAACGTCACCGCTGCCTTACGGTCGGAACTCACGGTTTCGCCGTCACCAAACCGCTGTCTGACGCCATGGTGACCGGCGGACCAATCCTTCCTCGGCATTCAACCCACCTTTCTATCCGGCTGCTGCCTAGCTATCCGGCTACTGTCTGTTGGTCATGGCCGCTCCCAGGTGATGACCGTAGACCCATCGGTGAGGCAAACGTTGTAAGAATGAGATATTCACCTGTATGTCGGACTGCGGATGCTACAGACGGCGATAGCCTGCCCGGATGCCGGCTTCCCTGCCTGCATCCCGGTAGGTCAGACGGCGCGCATGCGGGACATCGCGCTGCGCACCTGACGCGATGGCACCCGCGCGGAGCAGGCAGACGGAGGGGCTGGGCCAAGCCAGTGCCTAGCGGCCCGGCCCATCCACGTCAACTACTCGCTCACCCACCGAATGGCCCGGCAGGTGCCAGCACTCTCACATGCCGGACGGGTTCTGTTTATCCCCCACGTTCCCGGTCGACGCGGCACCCGCTGCCGACGTGGAGCAACCCCGCCGACGAGGCTGGGGCCGCTGACGACGCAGCAGGTGCCGCCGACGAGGCTGGCGCAGCTGACGCAGCAGGCGCCGCCGTGGTCGGGCACGCGCACGGCGTAGCCGCCGTGGCGGGCGCCGCCGACGCAGCAGGTGCCGCCGCCGTTGTCGGGGCCGCTGACGCAGCAGCGCTGATCCGCGGCACGAACGGCCAGTCCAATGGCATCGTCCCGTTCCTGCGCACGCTCGACTCCTCGATCGCGGCGGTCAACCAGGGCGGGCGGCGCAAGGGCGCCGCCTGTGTCTACCTGGAGCCCTGGCATCCCGATATCGAGGAGTTCCTCGAGCTGCGCGACAACACCAGCGAGATCTGGTCGCTGATCGACCCCGACGAGGTGCCCGAGCTGCCCGACCTGTGGGGTGAGGAGTTCGACGCGGCCTACCGCGCGGCCGAAGCGGACGGCAGGTACGTGCGGCAGGTCAGCGCCCGAGGCCCAGTTCGCCGCGGACCTGCTCGGCCAGGGCGTGGCCGGGCTGCCGCCGGCTGACATGCGGTCCTACCTGCAGCACGTCGCCGACCGGCGGCTAGCCCCAATGCCGGGTAGTTAAGGGCCGGGCGTGGCGATCAAGCACTGGTCTCGGCGTGTCGCGGATTGAGCCGTTGTTTCGGGGCCGCTGACGGTGACAATCAGGGCGGTCACCGGGGTGCTGCGCGCGGGCCGGTGCGGGTCGGCCTTGTTCCAGCGGGACAGCGGGGATTTGACTTTGCGGGTGCTGACCCGCGGGCGGCGGGGCGGGAGCAGGCCGTCCAGGACGGCGCGGCCGATCCGGCCGGCCAGTCCGGCGTCGGCGGGGACCACGCCGGCGGCCGCGGTCAGGGTCTGCCTGGCGGCCTCTAGCGCGACGGTGAAGCTGGCCCGGTCGGGGTCGGTGCCCGGGACCGATTCGACGGCGGTGACCATGGCCCGGCGCAGTGCCTGGTAGAGAGCCAGCAGCGCCCATATCTCCTGTTCCAGGCCGGCCGGGTCTTCTGAGCGCAGCACCCGGCCGGCCAGCAGGGTGTGCCGCAAGGCCAGGTAGGCGACCTCATGTTCCCAGCGCTCGTGGTACAGGCGGATCAGCGGGCCGGCCGGGTAGCGGCGGTGGTCGGCCAAGGTGGTGGCCAGCCGGTAGCTGCCGGTGTAGCGGGTGCCGTCGGCGCAGGTGACGGTGACGTGCGCTTCGATGATCCGCACGGTCAGCTCGCCGATCCGGGACAGGAACGAGCCGTCGGGAAGGCGCGCCAGCACCGGCAGCCGACGGCTGGAGCGCAGCCGCACCAGCAACTGCGCGCGGGTGGCGGCGACCTCGGCCAGGAAGGTGGCGGCGTCGAAGCCGCGGTCGGCCAGCACCAGCATGTCCGGCCGCAGCAGGGACAGCAGCTGGCGGGCGTAATCGGCCTCGCCGGTGGCGGGCGGGCCGAACACCGCGCCGATCAGGGCCCGGGTGCCGGTCTCTACCAGCGTCATCAGCTCCACCGCCGGGTAGCCGGTGACCCCGAGCGCGGCTTTCATCTTCCCCAGCCAGCCGCGGTTGCGGGCGGTGTCGGGCACCTTGATGGAGGTGCAGCCGTCGAAGGCCACCGTCCGGTACCGGCCGAACCGCACCCCCGGGGTGCGCGGCTGCGCCACCGGCCCGGCCAGCACCTCAAACAATGCCTGCACCGGCGCCACGCCGACGCGGCGGCGCAGGTCCCGCAGCGCTTTGGCCGACGGGGACGGTAGCGGGCAGCCCTCCAGGGCGGCCACCAGCTTCGCCCACACCCCGCCGTAGCCCAGCCCCGGGAACAGCCCGAGCGCCAGCACGAAGTACAGCCCCACCCGCGAGGGCAGCAGGCGCAGCCGCCGCTCGGTAGCCCGGGTCTCCTCCAGCACCGCATCGGCCAGCTCGAACGGGACCTGCCAGGTCAGCTCACCAAGGTGACCGGCAGCGAACACCCGCGCCGCCACCGTGATCGTCTTAGTGATGGTCGTGACGGCAGCCGGGATGCGAAACTGAATGCGCAACGGAGGTCCTCATGACGGGTTGATCTTGGCGGATTTCCCGTCTTACCGGACCTCCGTTGTCATGTCGATCTCCGCCACGCCCCTTGACAGCAGCCCGCAACCCTTAACTTCCCGGCTTTGCGGCTAGCCCGGCTGAGCCTGGAACCGCTCTACGGGTCGGGTCATGGACCTGCAGGACGTGCAGGAACTGTCGAACTTCTTCGAGCGCCGGGTCTCGGCCTACCAGGTCGGCGTCACCGGCGACGTCTGCTTCGACCACAACTTCTGACCGGCACCGGCAGGCCCGGCCCCCGCGGGCCCGGGTATCACCCGAGGCGCTCTCCATGGGCCGGGTGGCCCTGATCCTGGGCATCGCGGCGCCAAGGAAGCTGGTGAAAGTCCAGCACGGTCGCGCCACTGTGCAGCGCGCCGCGCAGGACAATGCGGATCTCCATCAGTGGTCTCCTGCCGACGGTCAGATCGCGGTTCCATCCGCCAGCTCGCACCGCACGTCGTCCACGGCCTCGCCGGTCTCAAACAACAGGGCCACCAGGGCAGGACCAGCCTCTGAATATCCTGCGGTCTCGACACCACGCCCTTTGAGGCCATGAACAGCCAGGTAGGCGGCGACACCACTGCGGTACAGGCTCCCGCCCCCATTCGCCCGGCCACCGGACGATCCAGGGGATCGCCCAGCCTTCACGAGTCTCCCGCTCACGCGCGTCACCCTGGTCTCCAATGCGGGCCCATAGACCTCCACGGCATGATCGTTCGTGCCGGACCCCGCGGCACATGCGGGCATCTAGGTTAGTTGCGAGCCCGGGGATCCGGCCCGCGAACACGCACCTGCCCGCATGCCGCATTCCTGTTCATCGGTGCGACAGCCTACAGGGCCGACCGGGCAATTCTCCGGACCGTACGCCCAGAGACGTGGTGCTCATTCGCGAGCGGCCCGTTACCGGCACGACCGATTTTGTCAGCAGTTTGCACGATAACAGAGGAGTGCAGCCGTTCCACGGTTACAACGCAAGCGGCACGCCCAGCCGCGCCACCAGCCGCGATCCACTCCGCTGTGGGTAGGGGAACCGGATGACTGGGCACTGGTTCGGCAAGAGCCCGGCCGCCGCTAGTCAGCCCGGAGCCAGGCTGCGACGTCGAGCGCCGACCCGATTCCGCATCTCCAGTCGCTGCGGCTGTCACCACAACCGCTACCAAGCCGCGCGGTTGGTGGCGATGGCGTCTCCGATGGCAGTCCCGGCAATGAGCACCAGCAGCGTCACACACCCGGTCGTCGTCCGGCTCGCCTGTCTTCTCGCCCCCGAGCGCCCACGCCGATCATCAGGCCGGGTTCATGATCGCGGACGCTGTCCGCTATTTGTCCGTGCACAGCTGGAAACAGCGGAATTTTCATGGACACAGTGGGACCTCGTCAGGCCAAAAGCAACAGCCCGCGAGGCCGGGTATCCCCAGCTCACGGGCCGTTTCCGCAGGTGGTGGCAGGTGTTGGGTTCGAACCAACGTAGGCTGAGCCGACGGTTTTACAGA
>DATIYI010000026.1:0-39752 GCA_035517695.1 Streptosporangiaceae bacterium | reverse complement strand
CGCCTGGGCCACCTGGTGTCGCGGGTGCGAAAGCGAAGCTGAGCGCGCTTCCGTTCCGCGTGAGCGTGACGGTGCCCTGACCGCAGGTCTGCAGCGGGGTGACCGTGACAGCTCGCCATCGGTGGATACGCGGTGGTGCTCGCGCTGATCGCCGTCACCGCCGTCCAGCAGCGCATCGCCGGCCAACTCGGCCGATACTTCCCGGTCATCCTGCCAGTCTGGGCGATGGACGTCGGGTTCCTGCTGATAATCGCCGGCTACGTGGCCGGACTGCTCATCCTGACCTGCCGCCGCGTCCAGTTCACCCGCCGGGTCCTGCCGCTCGCGTCGGGCATCGGGGCGCTGACCGCCGGGGTGCTCTACCTGCTGGCACCCTTCGGCATCGGCGACAAGGCCGAGGCAGCCAGCCGCTCCCTGCACGGGGGACCTGTCGCCGGCGCAGACTACCTGGTCCTCGCCTGCTTCGTGTTGGCCGCGCTGGCCGTCCCCGTGGCGGTGCACGCCGTGGCAACTCGACTGGCCGACCGCGACACCCGCCCCGGCATCCTCAGCCCGGCCCGGCAGGCGCTGCTGGTGACCGGCTGCGCCATGGCGACCGCGGCCATCTTGGTGGCGCTGTTCACCTCGATCACGATCGCGTTGCTGCCCCACCACGTGCCGCAACAGTTCGGCGACGGCATCTGCCCCACCTGCGATCCGAGCACCATCGTGATCCCGCCGAACCTGCGCCACGAGTACTACTTCGAGGAGAGCGTCAGCGGTGCCGGCGATGACGCCTCAGCGTTGTGGTTCGTGCCGCTCGTCGGCGTCGCCCTGGGCGCCCTGCGCGGTCACCTCCGCTACCCACCGGCCGCCACCCGACCCGATGGCCTCCCCGAGGGGGCATGACGGAGAGGGGGCATAACGGAGAGGGGGCATAACGGAGAGGGGGCATGACGGACCGGTTGGCGCCCGGCAGCGACTCCTGCGACCCCCGCAGGATCACCCGCAGCCGCCGCTCGGCGCGGCGGATCGGGCCGTCCGCTTGAGCCCTGAGGCCTGTTTTCATCGTGAGTGCGGGCCAAGAAAACTAAGGAATACGAGGAATGCTGTTGCTGCCAGCGCGGCGCCCAGCAGCAGGGGGTACCAGGTTCGGCGTCGGCGTGTCGCTGCGATCGCGCCGGATGGGTCGCCGGGATGCGGCCGGGCGGGCGCCGGGTGGTCCTCTCGCGACGGGTGGGCCCACGGCTGGGTGGCGCGGGGTGTCGTGGTCGGCGCCGGGAGTGGTGCGGGTGCGGGCTGGCCGTAGCGGAGGCGGGCGGTGGCCGCCGCGGCGGCCCACCCGATGCTTGCGGTCATCAGGGGCAGCGCCATGAGGTAGAACGTGGCCTGGTTGCTGAGGTTGTCTTCGACCACCCGGGCGGCTGTCCAGCCGTCGCTCGGATCATGTCCGGCGGCGCCGCGGACCGCGACCGCGAGGACCCCGTACAGGTAGATGGTCAGGGCGGCGGTCACGGCGGCGAGCCGGGCGGCGCGCCGACCGCCGGCGGCGCTGCCGCCCCACAACGTGCCGCCCACCCCGACCACGACCGGTACCAGGAACAGCAACCACGAATGCGATCCGAGCGAGTTGAGCCATCGATTGAATGTGAACCCGCCGACCGTCAGCCAGGCCGCCGCGACGAGCAGACCGCCGACCAGCCCCGGACCGGCCACCCCGGGGCGGCGCAGCAACGCGCTGCCGCCAAGGATGTAGCCGACCAGGACCGTGAGCAGGACCGCCGCCCCCACCCAGGTCCAGCCATCGATACTCAGCCGGTAGTGCTGGTACGTGTAGACGACCAGTCCGCCGGCACTGGCCGCGACCGCCATCAGCGCCCCCAGGGCGGCGGCGGCCCGTCCCCACGGCGGCAGGACCACCGCGGCACCCACACAGCTGAGGGTGAAACGCCACCGTCGGCCCTGGCCGTCGAGACGGTCCAGCTCGCCGATCATCGCCTGGCCCCACTCCTGCCGCTGCGCGGCCAGTAGGCCGGCCGCCCAGCCCAGCAGCCGGGCCGGCGCGTCCCCGGCCGGCCGGTCTCCCGGAGCGGCCAGGAGGCGACGCCGGATCAGGGTCACCGCGATGCCCACCACGAAAATGAACATCAGCGGCATGACGCCTCACTCAGACGCAGGTTGGGCCGCGGCGTGGTCCGGGCGGCCCGGGCGGCCGGGGGCAGTGCTGCCACGTGCTCGCGGCCGGCTCCGCTGAGCCGGTACAGGTGACGGGGCGGTCGGCTCGCCGGGCCGGGTTCCCAGGTCGCCTCCAGTGGGCCACGGTCGGCCAGGCGGACCGGGATCGGGTACAACGAGCCCGGTTTCAGGTGGACCTCGGTGACTAGGTCGTCGCCGTAGCGCCACCGCGACGGGTCGGTGGCCAGCGCACGCAGGACGCTGATCGCTTGCGCAGACAGGGGTCGATTACGCCGCATGCCGCTAACTCTACTCAAGTAGCGGTAGTGGTCAAGCGGCCGTACCTCTGCCGAACAGGTACGACCGCCCGGCCATGATGGGAATGACCGGACGGACGTGGGGTCCGCACGGCCGAGTCGGCCAGCGCGACCGACGGGTTCTCTGATCGGCTGCCGGCGAGCGCACCGCGAACCAGCGCGAGGCGCCGACCTCGCGTGATCAGCGGCCGGTGTCCCATAACGTCGTCGTCGTACCGGTCAGGCGCAGCGGGCGCAGGCCCCGATCGTCGAGTTTGGCCAGCTCCGCTTCGACGTCGACGGGTGATGACGCCGAAGAAGTCGATGTTCTCGCTGTGTGCCCGGGAGATGTGGGCCAGCGGCGCGTCGGGGATGTCGCGGCCGGCGGCGCGTAGTTGGGTCACGGCCAGGGATAGTACTCGGTGGGCCAGGTGACCACGGCGTTGGTCAGCACGGTCAGACACCATGCCTGTTCGGTTTGCTGGTCGGGGTGGGGTTTGCGGATGGCGCCCTGGCTGGCGTAGTGCAGGTCACGGCGCAGTGCGTGCAGGGACTCGCCCTTGTTGAGTGAGCTGCCGGGAGATCTTGCGCCGGTACACCGGGCCGGACAGGTACGTCGCGGAGTGGATGGTGCGGCGCAGCGTGCCCCACTCCTTCCGGATGGCCCCTCACCCGGCCGATGAGCCGGTGACCGTCGGCTCGGGCCGGATCGGCTGCGAGCAGCGGGGTGGCGCCCGGCATGCGGGGTATCTCTCTCAGATTGCGGGGTATCTCTCTCAGGCTGGACTGCCATTTCCTGGCGGACACAGCGTTCGTACCATACGAGACTTTCGCTTCCCGATGAGGAAGATAACCAGAAGGAGTGCCGGGGGCGTGTACTATATGCGCTCGTTTCATGCCAGATAGGTAAACGAGGGACGGCTTCGGCACGGAGCGGGAGGCAGCGCGGGATCATCACGCGGGGAGCCGGGATGGGCGCTAGGCAGTGGCTGACGTGCCCGCGCAACGCCAGCGACGCGCGGCACGACTCGCGGGCAGGTCCATGACCTGCAAATACCTGAGCTCGGAGGGCTAATGTGTCGCCTTGCGTGTGCTCGGCGCGGCGACGTGACAGAATTCCCCGCCGGAATCGGGCACAACTGCGGCTTCCCGAGCGTTACATCCGCGCGACGAGGCGCACCACGATGGAGGGGGAGGGGCCAGATGGCCACCGACTACGACAGCCCACGCAAGACCGACGACGACCTGACCGAAGACAGCCTTCAGGAGCTGCAGGCACGCCGGATGGACAAGGCATCAGGCACAATCGACATTGATCCAGACGAGGTAGCCGAGGGACTTGAACTCCCTGGCGCGGACTTGTCAAACGAGGAGCTCTCGTTTCGCGTCATCCCGCGCCAGGCGGACGAGTTCACCTGCTCACGGTGCTTTCTCGTCCACCATCGCAGCCAGCTCGCTGAGGAACGTAACGGCCAGCCGGTGTGCCGCGAGTGCGCGGCCTAAGGCCAGCCGGTGGGCGTGCGCCTCAGTCAGCGGGTTCCGCCGTGTGCGGCGCGAACCGCTTCGCCGTTGCCCGGGTCGCAAGCAGCCGTGCGACCTGCAAGCCAACGCCCATGACGACCGCAAAACCGATGGCCTCGGACAACGCCACCTGCGGGTCATTTGGGTCGTCCGGAGGCACCTTGCCCGTGATGCGCGTCCAGGCAAAGATAACTACCTTCTTGGCGACGAAGCCGGCCGCGGCGGCCGCGATTGCGCCCGCAATCTTGGTCTGAAGGTCACCGTGCTTTTCTGCCATCTCGCGTCTCCCTCGGTGCTCACGTGTCACCGATAATCGCATGGGCTGGCCACATCGCGAGCACTGGCGTGCCTTCATGACCAGCAGCCGTCCATCCTCGCGGGGGGTTGCCGGGGGACCGTCACCCCGGGCCGGCACTGCCCCCGGGGGTTGCCGGGGTCGTCCCCAGGGCCAGCACTGCCTGCCGGCAAGCCTTCCCGTTGATGGCCTGGAGGACACCTGGGTACGCGGGTGGGAAGAAGAGGGGATCTACCGCTTCGACCGCACCGCGACCAGGGATCGGGCTTTCCCGATGGGCTGGGACGACAACGGCCTGCCGACCGAACGCCGGGTGCAGAACCATTTCGGAGTCCGGTGTGATCCCGCACCGCCTTACGAAGGCCTGTCGGGCCTGCTTGGCCCGCAGAACCAGCAGAAATGGCAGAAATCGCGGGCCTGGCAGAACCCACAGAACTCCAGCAACCAACATAGGTCGCAGCTAACGCAGCCCTCGGCACGGCAGCAGGGAAAGGCCAGGCCGGTGCCCGTGTCGCGGCGCGCCTTCATCGAATTGTGCGAGCAGTTCGCCGCGGCGGACGAACAGGAATTCGAGGAGGTGTGGCGGCGTCCATCGCAATGCTCGACCTGTTCGCCGCAGGCCACCTTGTACACGATCGCCGATGGGTATACGTCACGAATTGACCTATGTACCCGCTGGTCCGCTGTACCCGCTGGTCCGCTGTACCCGCTGATCCGCCAATTGCGCTCGCGAATCTTTAGATGTCGCCCCACGCTCATGATCTCTTCAACTGATCCGCCACTACGCCGTGATCCTTGTTTGCGTTAACTAACCTGCGGATAGCGCCGGAAAGCTAACACAGCGGCGGATCACGGCGTGTCTGCGAACACACCGTACACGACGACCATCCGGCCGCTCCGGCAACGACACGTTCATGAAGATGCCTCGCCGCGCACGGCGTTGGCAGCTCAAAGCGGGTAGCCCGGCATTATGCCCGGATGTTCCTTCGGAGCCGTGGGAAGTTACTGAGATCACTTCATTGAGCCATCCAGCGGACCGCCCACCGAGCGGCCCGTTGAGCTGCGCAGCGCGGCGGCCAGTTCCGCCGGTCTGCGCGTCGCGATCAGCCAGTACGGAACCGTGCTGCCGGGATCGATGACCTCGACGTAGACAGCACGCTTGAGGTACGGGCGGATCAGCAGATAAGCGGCGGGGTCTGCGCGGGGCCCGCGGATCGTCCTTGCCTGCCGTTCATCGAGGACCATGACCTCACCGACTGCGCTGAGTGGCAGCCTGCGTCCGGCGGCGCGCAACTCGGTGTCGGTCACCCGGACCTGCGCTGACCCCCAGTGCAGCAAGGTGGCGCCGCACACCGCGGCAATCGCTACATAGGTTACGAGTGCGGCTAGCGCACCAAAACCGGCCCAGAGTTCCGCGCCGAGGAGCGCGATGCACAGGGCAGCGAGAAACCACCAGGTCATGGGAACCGACAGCCGCTCATTGTACGCAAGCATGATTACACCGTAGTTGGTTGGATAGGACACATGGCTGGCCGGTGGGAACAGCGCGCGGAGCGGAGAGCGAGGCGCACGGTGAGTGCGGTGCCTGAGGACAGGCAGGTCGAGATGCCCGCTGATCGGCGTGGCAAGCTGGCGGTATCCAGCCGTCCACGTGCGCCCAGATGGCTTGAGGTCACGGCCGCCTGGTGCTGGCGGCTCGTGGTCATCGGCTTCGTGATCTATGCGGGCGCACGGCTCGTGAGCGCCCTGCGCATTGTCGTGCTGCCGTGTGTGGGGGCGCTACTAGTGACGGCACTGCTACAGCCGCTTGCCGCCAGGCTCCGCCGGACGGGCATGCATCCGCTCGCCGCAACCTGGTGCGTTCTGCTCCTTGCCATCGGCGTGGTAGCCGGAGCGGGAACGCTTGTGGGTATCAGGGTGTCGCAGGAGTCCACCACACTTACCAACGAGCTGATTCACACCACGCACCAGTTTGAGCATTGGCTTGAGACTGGCCCGTTCCACGTCCGGGCGAGCAGCATCCAGCAACTCTCCAACAACCTGCTCACCTGGTTCAACAGTCACCGGTCGCTGGTGGCAGGAACAGTATTCACCGGGGGAAAGATCGCCACGGAGATCCTCGCCGGCCTGATACTGATGCTGTTCATTACGTTCTTTCTGATCAAGGACGGTGACCGCATCTGGCGTTGGGTGACCGGATCCCTCAGCGCGAGCGGCACGGCCCGGGCCGACCGGGCAGGCAAGGCTGCCTGGCAGACCCTGGTTTACTACATCCGTGGCACGGTGGTCATCGCGGCAATCCATACCGTCGTCATTGGGGTGACATTGTTGTTGCTGCGGGTGCCGCTCGTGGGCCCGTTGACTGTCCTTGTGTTCCTGGCGTCGTTCGTGCCGCTCGTCGGAATCCTGGTCGCCGGGTTCGTTTGCGTCCTCGTGACGTTCGGGACAAAAGGCCTCATCGCTACGTTGATCCTGCTCGGTGTGTTCATCGTCGCGAATCAACTGGAGAGCCATCTGCTTCAGCCGCAGATCATCGGACGCATGGTGCGCCTGCATCCGCTCGCGATCATCCTTGTCCTCGCGGTCGGTGGTGTGGTGGGTGGCATAGCCGGTGCGGTCGTCGCCGTGCCCACCGCAGCCGCGATCACCCGTGCGTGGCCTTTGCTACGCGACGCGCCGCCAGAAGCGGAACTGCCCGCACCGCAGCCGCGAGACGGTAGGGTCACTGCCGGAAAGCCCAGCGGCCCGGACGGACGGTGAATCGTGACCGGCAGCAGCGTCGATGTGCTGATCCAGCGACTGGACCCTGATCTTCCGCTGCCCTCGTATGCTCATCCAGGCGATGCCGGGGCCGACCTGGTGACGGCCCAGGATCTCGAGCTTGGGCCTGGCCAGCGCGCGGTCGTGGCCACGGGAATGGCGATCGCGCTGCCTGCTGGCTACGCGGCCTTCGTACATCCGCGATCGGGCTTGGCGGCCAGGCATGGCGTCACGGTTGTCAATGCGCCGGGGACCGTGGATGCAGGGTACCGTGGCGAGATAAAGGTGACACTGCTGAACACTGACACCACGGTGCCCATACGGCTGCGGCGCGGTGACCGGATCGCACAGCTTGTCATCCAGCGGGTCGAGCACGCGGCCTTCCATGAAGTGCGCAGGCTGCCGGGCTCGGCGCGGGGGGACGGCGGGTTCGGGTCTACTGGGGGTCATGCTGCCACCGGTGAACCAGCCGGCCAGCCGCGCTTGTCCCGGCACTGAACTTCTGGCGGGGAACGGTCCGCTGGCTATGGCAGAGGCAATGACGAGAAGGAGCGTGAGGCGTGTTCCGTCGCCGCCGCGTCGAAGACCCGGACGAACTACCGCCCGCTCAGCACCCGGACGATCCCTCGGGTGAGGCGGATTGGAACCAGGAAGCGGATTGGAACCAGGAAGCGGACAGGTCAGACGCGCAGGACGCCACCGGTGGGTCGCCTGGCCCGTGGGACGTGACTCAGCCTTTCCCGGAACACGAGCGGATCGATCTCGGCAGCCTTCAGGTGCCAGCGGTGCCTGGCCTCGATGTTCAGGTGAACTTCACCCCAGACCACCAGGCACTGGCCGTGGTCGTCGTACGCGGCGACAGCATGCTCCAGCTCCAGGCGTTCGCCGCGCCCAAGCGCGGTGGCCTATGGGATGAGATCCGGCCCGAGCTCATCGACGAGCTCAACGCCGCAGGTGGCCGCGGCGAGGAGGCCGAGGGACCTTTCGGTTACGAGGTACGGGCACGGGTACCCGCCGAGCCGGGTGCGGGTTCCGCGGCTGCAGGGAGCATGCAGCCTGCCAGATTTCTCGGTGCCGACGGGCCGCGCTGGTTCCTGCGCGGCGTCATCAGCGGCCCGGCCGCTGCCCGACCGGCGCAGGCAAAGGTACTCGAGGACGTCTTCGCGGACACTGTGGTCGTCCGCGGCGATCATCCGATGCCGCCGCGGGACATGCTCGAACTGCGGCTGCCCGCCGAGGCACAACAGGCCCTCGAGGAGCAGATGGCGCAGGCGGAGGAGGGCCCCGAGCTGCCGAACCCGTTTGTCCGCGGCCCCGAGATAACTGAGACCAGGTAATTGGAGCCGGACGACGAGCCGGGCGCCGACGCATCGGCGCAGCTCGCGGGCACATTCGGCGTGGTAAGGCAGTCGGCATCGCGGTCAGCAGGTGACCCGCCGCAGTCGGCGGCGGCGCTGCTCGGACTGTTCGGTGGCACGCGGGGGATGCTGGACTCTGCCGTGCCCGGCGCCCTGTTCGCGGGCGTCTACGTCGGCACACGCAACCTCACTATGCCGCTGTGGATCGCTGCGGGCACCGCGTTGGCGATCTTCCTGTACCGGCTGGTTCGGCGGGACACGCTGCGGAATTCGGTGGGCGGCTTCATCGGCGTGGCCGTCGCAGCCGGCCTCGCCGTGCTCACGGGTAAGCCGGAGAACTACTTCCTGCCCGCGCTCGGCCTGAACATGGCCTACGCCGTGGCGGCGGCTGTCTCGCTCGCTGTGCGCTCGCCGCTGATCGGGCTCGCCCTGGGCGCGGTGTTCGGCGAGGGCACCGAATGGCGGCGCGACCAGGCGCGGCGCCGCGCCTACACGACCGCGACCGCGCTCTGGCTCGCCATGTTCGCGCTGCGCATCGCCGTGCTGCTGCCGCTCTGGCTAGCTGACCTGCTTGTCCCGCTCGGCATCAGCCGGATCGTGCTCGGCTATCCGCTGTATGCACTCGTCGTGTGGCTGACGTGGCTGATCATTAGCCGTACGCGGCCGGTGCGGGCCGAGGCGACAGCGAGGGTCACCCAGGCCTGACCGCTTCGCGGTATCCAGGCCCGACCGCCACCCGTGACATGCCGGGTCAGTGACCGGTGAAGTGCCCGTTGAGCAAGTCGGCCAGCTGCTCCTCGACATTTTCGCTGGCAACGAAGAGCAGTTCATCACCGGCCTCGAGCGGGTCATCGGCCTCAGGGACTATGACACGTCCTTCGCGCAGGATGGCGACGAGCGCGGTGTCAGCGGGCCATTCGATTCCCCCGACCCGCTGGCCGGTGAGCGGCGCGTCCGCCGGCAGCGTCAGCTCGACAAGGTTGACCTCGCTCTGCCTGAACGTCATCAGCCGGACCAGGTCGCCGACACTCACCGCCTCCTCGACCAGCGCCGAGAGCAGCCGTGGCGTCGAGACGGCGACATCCACGCCCCAGGACTCGTTGAATAGCCACTCGTTCAGTGGGTGATTGATGCGCGCTACCACGCGCGGCACCCCATACTCGGTCTTGGCGAGCAGGGAGACGACCAGGTTTGCCTTGTCGTCCCCGGTCGCCGCGACCACAGCGTTGCAGCGGTGCAGCGCGGCATCATCAAGCGAGGAGATCTCACAGGCGTCGGCAAGCAGCCACTCCGCCCGGGGCACGCTTTCGACTTTGATGGACCGTGGGCTCTTGTCGATGAGAAGGACCTCGTGCCCGTTTTCTAGCAATTCACTGGCGATGGACCGGCCGACCGCGCCAGCGCCGGCGATGGCAACTCGCATCAGTGCTCTCCCTCGCGGCGACCGGCAAATATGGCTGTGATCCGCTCCAGATCTTCCTCGGGTGCGATGACATGCACGACATCGCCCTCCTGAAGCACAGTGCCTGGCGGGCACGTCATCGCCTCACCCAACCGCGAGATGAATGCGACTCTCGTGCGCGCCGCGCCCTCGAGCGCGCTCGCCTTCTCACCGATCCACGAGTCCGCGAACGCGACCTCGGCGAGCACCATCTTGCCGCTCGGGTCGCGCCATAGCGGCTCCGCTCCAGCGGGCAGCAGCCGCCGGAGCATCTGGTCGGCCGTCCATCGCACGGTCGCCACCGTGGGAATACCCAGCCGCTGGTAGACCTCGGCGCGGCGCGGGTCGTAGATCCGGGCGGCCACATTCTGCACACCAAAAGTCTCCCTGGCCACCCGTGCGGCGATGATGTTGGAGTTGTCACCGCTGCTGACCGCGGCGAACGCGGAGGCTTCCTCGACCCCGGCCTCGATGAGAACGTCACGGTCGAAACCGATACCGGTGATCCGCCGCCCCTTGAACCCCGAGCCCAGCCTGCGGAAGGCCTCCGCGTCCTGATCGATCATCGCGACGGTGTGACCCTGGTCCTCGAGAATGTGCGCGAGCGTCGAGCCGAGCCGCCCGCATCCCATGATCACGATATGCACGGTCGCCCTTCCATCTAGCAACTGTCCATGACCGACGGGATCATCCACATCGGCACCGATCAGTATGTGCCCGCCACTGATGTACCCAGACCAATACTGCGCCTGCGAGTGCCCGCGGGGTGCGGGCGCTGCGATGATTGACGCCTCGGCGGCAGGCCGGCGGCAGGCCGCGAGCGGACCGATGGCGAACCGGGGGCGGACCTGCGATGAGCGAACTGATCGAACTGACCGTGGGCGAGGTCGCGCACGGCGGGTGGTGTGTTGCCCGCGCCGGGAATGACCCGGCGGGCCATGTCGTGTTCGTCAGGCACGCATTGCCGGGCGAGCGTGTCCGTGCCAGGATCACGGCGCGGACCGCTCGGTTCGCCCGCGCTGACGCCGTCGACATCCTCGACGCATCGCCGGATCGCGTCCAGCCACCTTGCCCCTTCGCTGGCCCTGGCATGTGCGGGGGTTGTGACTGGCAGCACGCGGCGCCCTCAGCGCAGCGGGGCATCAAGGCCGCCGTGGTCGGCCAGCAGCTTCGCCGGATCGCCGGGATCGACCATGTGGTGAAGGTGGAGCCCCTGCCGGGTGACGACGGCGGGCTGGGCTGGCGCACCAGGGTCACCTACGCGGTGGGCGACGACGGGCTGGCCGGTTTGCGCAAGCACCGGTCGCACGAGATCGTCCCGGTGACCGAGTGCCCGATCGCGCATCCCGCCGTCAATGATCTCGGTGTGCCGCGGCGGCGCTGGCACGGTGCCGCCGCGGTCCAGGCAGTCACCACCACGACAGGCGAACGTGCTGTGATCGTGACCGACGGCGGTGGTCCTGGTGGCCGCCAGGCGCGACAGCGCGGCAAACGACTGGCACGCAGCGCAAGCCGTTATGGCAGTGCTAGTAGCCCGGGGGGCGACCGCCCGGAACGCCCGCAGGCGGCGCGCCACGCGGCAGCCGGTCATGGCAATCTCGCGAAGGTGGCCGCGGACATCGGCGCGCAGGCCGGCGCGGCGGTGCTACGGTCGCGGGCGGCTGGCCATTTCGAGCTGATCCACGGTCGGCCCTGGCTGCACGAGCGGGCCGCTGGACGGGACTGGCGGCTGCACCCGGGCACGTTCTGGCAGGTACATCCGGGTGCGGCGGATGCGCTGGCGGCGGCGGTGATGAGCGCGCTTGCGCCGGCGTCAGGCGACGGGGTACTTGACCTCTACAGCGGGGCCGGCCTTTTCTCCGGTGTTCTCGCCGCTGCCGTCCGGCCAGGCGGCTGGGTCAGCGCCGTGGAAGCCAGCCAGTCCGCGGTCCGCGACGCACGGCGCAACCTGCGCGATCTGCCGGAGGTCCGGATCAGGCGCGGGCGGGTCGGCGACGTGCTTGCCGCCGGTTCCGCCGATCCCGCGGCGGTGGCTGGCCTCGCGGTCCTCGATCCGCCCAGGGCCGGTGCTGGCGCCGAGGTATCGCAGCGGCTCGCGCGGCCCGGTCCAGGCATGTCACTGCGGCGCGTCGCGTATGTGTCCTGCGACCCGGCGACCCTGGCCAGAGACCTCGCGGTCTTCTTGCGGTACGGCTGGCGGCTCGATGCCCTGCGCGGCTTCGATGCGTTCCCCATGACCCACCACGTGGAGTGCGTCGCCACCCTGGTGCGGGCGTAGGCCAGCTACGGGCTGAGGCATTACGGAACGCCAGGAGCCGGGGAAGGCCGTCGGAGCCGCGTGCGCCAGGATGGGACGCATGCAACTGCGGATCTTCACCGAGCCACAACAGGGTGCGGCTTACCAGACTCTCGCGCGGGTCGCCCGCGCGGCCGAGGACCTCGGCTTCGACGCGTTCTTCCGGTCAGACCATCTGCTGAAGTTCGGAGACGTCTTGGGCCTGCCTGGGCCGACCGATGCCTGGACCACGCTGGCCGGGCTTGCGCTGCAGACCAGCCGGATCCGGCTCGGCACCATGATGACTGCGGCGACGTTCAGGTTGCCAGGACCGCTGGCGGTTGCGGTGGCGCAGACCGACCAGATGAGCGGCGGAAGAATCGAGTTCGGGCTCGGCGCCGGCTGGTACGAAGCCGAGCATGCGGCTTACGGCATCCCGTTCCCTGGCCTGGCTGAGCGGTTCGATCGGTTGGCGGAGCAGCTTGCCATCTGCACCGGCCTGTGGGAGACGCCGGTGGGCACGACGTTCTCCTACGACGGGTCGTACTACAAGCTGATGGACTCCCCTGCACTTCCCAAACCGGCGCAGCAGCCGCGTCCCCCTGTGCTCGTTGGCGGCGCGGGCCCGCGCCGGACGCCGAAGCTCGCGGCGACGTTCGCGGACGAGTACAACATTCCTTTCAGCAGCGTCGCGGACTCGGCAGCCGCTTTCGGGCGCGTGCGCGAAGCCTGTGCGGCGGCCGGGCGGGACCCGGCGTCGATGACCTATTCGGTCGCGCACCCGGTGTGTGCGGGGCGTGATCGGGCCGAGCTTGAGCGGCGGGCCGGCGCGATCGGCAGGAATCCCGACGAGCTGAGGGCAACCGCGCTCGCGGGCACGCCTGATCAGATCGCGGGCAAGATCGGCGAGTTCGCTGATGCCGGTGCCGAGCGGATCTACCTGCAGGTCCTTGATCTCGATGACCTTGATCACCTGGAGCTGATCGCGGCTGAGGTGCTGCCGCAGGTCTCCTGACGATGCGTGCCCACCTGCGGATCATCGCACCCGAAGGTGCCCAGAACGGCGACGGGCGACCGACCCTTCTTCACGCATCTTGCGCGAGTGTAAACGGAGGGTAATAATGACGCGTGCCACCCATTCGAGCCGTGCCACGGTCGACGCGGTTGTGCGTCGGCCTGACCGTCGTTGGCGGCATCTTGGTCATCGCGGGCCTGGCCACAGGCGCGGTCGGTGAGACGTTACGCCTGGATCGCGGTCACGGATGGCACGGGGCCGTCCTAGCGGCGGAGATTCTGATCGCCACGGGGATGTCGGGTGGGATGTTACTGGTCGCGGCCGTCGTCGTGTGGCACCTGTCGATCCAGTGGCGGCGGCACGCTCCGCGAGGCCCCGTCAGCCGCGAAACATTCGCCGGGGGATCGGCTCAGCACAAGATGACCCAGATCAAGGATCTGTACCGTGCGGCCGAGGAGATGGAGGACGCGGAGCTCAGCGCGCGCTGGGAGGAACTCCGCCAGCGCCAGTACGAGCTGATCCGCCAGTACTTCGAGCAGGCCAGGGTCGGCGGCACGGACGTCGGCCGTGGCCCCGGCTGACGGGCGCGGGTGAGTACACGGCCGCGGCTGACCGCAGCCGGGTGAACGCCGCCGGGTGAACGCCGCCGGGTGAACGCCGCCGGGCGAACCACCGCCTGGCTATTCCAGCGGTACGCCACCCGCGCGGATGACGGCTTCGGCGAGTCGCGCCGCGTCGGCGACACACCGGTAGTCGACGTTGTCCGGGGTGTCCGAGTAGAGGTGATAGTTGGGGAGCATCTTCTCGTCATCCACCGACACCAGCGTCGCTGCCGGGTAGCCAGCTCGCATGGGCACCACGCCGTCGGTGCTGCTGCGCGAGCGCAGGCCGCGGTGCAGGAAGATGCCAAGCTCGTCCGCGCAGCGGGCCACCAGTTCGTTCATGCCGCCGTGGTAGCGCTCCATCCGCACCGGGCCCTCGCCGTCGAGCAGCACCAGTCGTCCGGATCCGACCGTGTCGAGGTTGAGGAACGCCGTCCGGTCGCCCGGCAGCTCGGGGAAGTGCCTGCGGGCGAAGCCGCGCGCGCCTTGCTGCAGCGCCTCCTCCGCGCCGGCGGAGAAAAGGATCACGCGCAGCCCGTCAGGCGGCTGCTGGATGAGGGCCTGCGCGAGCGCCACGAGCACGGCGACCGCGCTCAGGTTGTCGTTCGCCCCAGGTACCGGGCGACGCAGGCCGATGTCGGCGAATGCGGCGGCCGCGATCGCGCTCAGCAACGTGCCTGTGGCACGGAAGGACCGCGATGCCCGCGGCGGCAGCGCGCTGCCGATCGCGACGAGGGCGGGGCCTGCGATGACCGGCCACCACACTGGCGGGTTTTCCGTCATCCGCTCCACTAGGTCCGGGTAGCGGGCCGCGAGCCATCTTTCCAGCCGTTGGTCGAACACAATGCCGCTGGGCGCGGCGTCGTGGTGGGCCATCACGACCAGCGTGCGCTCGGCATCTTGATCGCCCGCGTAACCGACGACGTTGCAGGTCGTACGGCGCGGGCTGATCAGCAGCCGGACGGCCTGCCGCCCGAGCGAGATATCGTCGACGATGCCGGCCGCGGCCAGCGCGCCGCCGAGCGCTCCAGCCGCGCGCCTAGCTGATCTCGGCAATGATCCCGAACGGCTGCCGCGCCCTGTCCCGCCTGGGCGGCGCGGGCCTGCGGCTGCGATGAGCCCCGCGGTCGCTGCGACCGCCGACGCGGCACCGACCGGCCAGGCGTACGAACCGGACGCGGGCTCATCCTCGACCTCCGCGCGCAGCCCAAGCCCCTGGAACCGGCCCGCGATGATGTGTGCGGCCTCCCGTTCACCCGGCGAGGCGGGTGCCCGCTCGATATCAGCTATTTCCTCGATGACCGCGCGGAGCATGGCGGGATCCGGCTGCCGTATCGCGCCGGTCGCGGCAGAAGAGGCTGGCGAGGAAGGCACTCCCATGCCGTTCAGCCTGCCACTGACGGTCCGCGGCCGTCCAACGCTGGACCGCCCCGTGGCGGGCGGCCGCGGTCCAGTCGGCACCGCAACCAGTCGCTACCGCAACCAGTCGGTACCGCAACCAGTCGGTACCGCAACCAGTCGGTACCGCAACCAGTCGGTGCAGCAACCACTCGCCAATCCAAGCGCCGCTAATCGCAGCGCTGTCAATCGCGGGCCGTGCCTAGGCGTGCTCGCCGCTGCGGTACACCAGCAGCTGCCCAGGGCGCTTTGCCAGCCGGATCGAGGCGCCGGCGTCTGTCACCTCGCCGTCGACTGACAACCGGATCGGATCGCCGTCCGCCGAGGCGATCTCCATCGCGTGTGCGGTCCAGGCGCGATAGACACGGCTGCGGCCCAGCGTTCCGGTAAGCACCGCCAGGAGCAGGCGCAGCCGGGCGAATGGGAGCTTGGCGTCGACAAGCCGCACGTCAAGCAGGCCATCTGCGAGGTCAGGCCGGTACGAGGGTGCGAAGCCCTGCGGCGCATAACAGCAGTTACCCGCGAAGAGCAGCCAAAGCTGCGTGCGGCGGCCATTCACGTACAGATCCTGCGGGCGGCTGTCCCGTAGCACCTGGATGAGGGCGACCATGAGCGCGGGCCACGTGCCGATCCTGCCCTCGAGCCGCTCCCTGGCGCGGACCAGGTCGACGTAGACGCCGGTGCTCGAGGTGTTGAGGAACGACTGCTTACCTGCGATCCCGACGTCAACCTGAACGGCGTCGCCCGCGGCGAGCGCGGCGAGCGCGTCGTCGGCGCAGTTGATGCCGAGGTCGGCGGTGAAGTGGTTGATCGTTCCGGCTGGGACGACAAGCAGTGGCATGCCCACCTGCTGTGCCACGCCCGCCGCGACGTTGACGATGCCGTCGCCCCCGGCCACGCCGATGATCTGGGCGCGGCGTGCCGCGGCGCGCAGCGGCGTCTCGATGTCCTCGCCTTCGCCCACTTCGATGATCTCGGCGTCGGGAAGTTCGCCGCGCAGGCGCTCGGTCAGTTCCGCTGAGGTGCTTGCTGACGCGCCATTGACGACGAGGACGAGTCCGGCGCCTGTCGGTGCCGCGGGTGCCTGCTGCCAGGGTCGCGTTGCTGCGGCGGGCTGCGCCGGCCGCAGCGGCCACCAACGCAGCGTCGCCGCGCCCGCGGCCGCTCCGACGGCGAAACCCGCGACAACGTCCGATGGGTAGTGCACGCCGGTGACGACGCGGGAAACGCCCACCGCGAGCGCTGCGGCGCCGACAGGCACCGCGAGCTGCGGCAGCTCAAGCGCGACTCCCGTCGCGAACGCGGCGGCTGAAGCGGAGTGTCCGGACGGGAATGATGAAGACTTCGGTACTCGGACCAGGCGCCGAAGCGCCGGCGTGTCGCTGACCGGTCGTGCCCTGCCCGTCAGGCCCTTCGCCACCACGTTGGCCGCGGTGCTCGCCATCACCACGCCCGCGAGGCCGCGAAGCGCTGCCCGCCTGGCCCGCTTGTTCCCCGTCGCGGCCAGGCCAAGCGATACGGCCAGCCAGAGCACGCTGTGGTTGGCGGTCTTGCCGAAGCTGGGGAGAACGTCGAGAATCGGCGACTTGGTCGCCGCTATGCGAGCCACGATCCGCCGATCTAGCGTTTCGACGCACCGTAGCTGCTTCCTGGATCCCACCGCCAAAGATTATCCAGGTCCGTGCGGGGGCATCGGGGACCCACCATGTCGGACTCTGATTCGCGTCGCTCCGTGGTGCAGGCTGCCAGCGCTGCTGATGGCGAGCGAGCGCCAGCGCCGCGCTGGCCCGTTCCCGCTGCCGCCCGGAGCCGTCCTGCCTGATCGGCGGTCCGCGTTTGCCACGACCGCCGGGGGGTCGCCGTCCGGGTAGCCAGGTGCCAGGCTCGGCACTAGTAACTTGATGTCGAGAGAATCAGTGATAGATTTTGCTTCAAGATAGCTCGATGTCGAGATACTTGCTTGGCGGGCCCGCAGCGGCAGCCGTTATTGGGGTAGTAGTCGCGTGTCGGCCTGCCCGGCTAGGGCAGGATGCGGAAAGAACCGACATATCAGCAAGGAGGTGGCGGCTGTGCCCGCGAACAGTTTCGGCAGCCGTGCCAGCCTGCGGGCCGGCGACGCAACATACGAGGTGCATCGCCTGGACGCGGTGGAGGGGTCGGCAAGCCTCCCGTTCAGCCTGAAGATCCTGCTCGAGAACCTGCTGCGCAACGAGGGCAGCGTGGGCATCACAGCGGACGACGTCACAGCGCTCGCGGGCTGGAAGCCCGCGGCGGTTCCGGACGCGGAGATTCAGTTCACGCCCGCACGCGTGATCATGCAGGATTTCACCGGCGTGCCCGCGGTGGTGGATCTCGCCGCGATGCGGGAGGCCATGCACGACCTCGGCGGCGATCCAGCGAAGATCAATCCTCTGGTCCCCGCCGAACTTGTCATCGACCATTCTGTCATCGCGGACGTGTTCGGCCGGCCGGACGCGTTCCAGCGGAACGTCGACTTCGAGTACGAGCGCAACAGGGAGCGTTATCAGTTCCTGCGCTGGGGCCAAGGCGCGTTCCGCCAGTTCAAGGTGGTGCCGCCGGGCACAGGGATCGTCCACCAGGTGAACATCGAGCACCTCGCCCGGGTGGTGATGACCTCCACTGGTAACGGGACGCCGATCGCTTACCCGGATACCTGCGTGGGCACTGACTCGCACACCACCATGGTCAACGGTATGGGCGTGCTCGGCTGGGGCGTTGGCGGCATCGAGGCCGAGGCCGCCATGCTCGGCCAGCCGATCAGCATGCTGATCCCGAACGTCGTAGGTTTCCGGCTGACTGGCGAGCTTCCCGCTGGCACTACCGCGACCGACCTCGTGCTGATGATTACCGAACGGCTGCGCAGGTACGGCGTGGTAGGAAAGTTCGTCGAGTTCTATGGCGAGGGCGTCGGTGCCGTTCCGCTCGCCAACCGCGCGACGATCGGGAACATGAGCCCCGAGTTCGGGTCCACCTGCGCCATCTTCCCGATCGACGAGGAAACCCTCACCTATCTGCGGCTCACCGGCCGGTCGGCGGAGCACGTCGCCCTAGTCGAGACCTACGCCAAGGAGCAGGGCCTGTGGCACGACCCGGCCAGCGAGCCGCGGTTCTCTGAGTGCCTGGAGCTTGACCTGTCGACCGTGGTGCCCGCGCTGGCCGGCCCGAAGCGCCCGCAGGACCGGGTGGCGCTCACCGACGCGCGTAACGCCTTCCGCGACGTTCTCCCTGACTACGTGTCTGACACCCGCTCAGCGTCGGTCGACGCCGGCCTGGCGGGCACCTTCCCCGCATCCGACCCGGTGGCCCCGGAGCCGGCCGGCCGCGCGTCGTCGCCGGTCGAGGTGAGGCTTGAGGACGGCACGAAGACCTGGGTGGACCACGGGTCGGTCGTGATCGCCGCCATCACGTCCTGCACGAACACCTCAAATCCCTCGGTGATGGTCGGCGCGGCGTTGCTGGCGAAGAAGGCGGTGGAAGCCGGCCTGTCGCGCAAGCCCTGGGTGAAGACCACGCTGGCCCCCGGGTCGAAGGTGGTCATGGACTACTACGAGAAGTCGGAGCTGCTCCCATACCTGGAGAAGCTCGGCTTCAACCTGGTTGGCTTCGGCTGCACCACGTGCATCGGGAACTCGGGGCCGCTTGACGAGGAGATAAGCAAGGCGGTCAATGACAGCGATCTCGCCGTCGCGGCCGTGCTGTCGGGCAACCGGAACTTCGAGGGGCGCATCAATCCCGACGTGAAGATGAACTACCTGGCGTCCCCGCCGCTCGTGGTGGCCTACGCGATTGCCGGCACGATGGACATCGATCTCACCACACAGCCGCTCGGCTCCGGGCCGGACGGCCGACCCGTCTATCTGGCCGACATCTGGCCGTCCGCGGGCGAGATCGACGATGTCGTAAGGTCCGCGGTCGCAGCTGAGATGTACGCGCGGGACTACGCCGACGTGTTCGCGGGCGACGAGCGGTGGCAGTCGCTGCCAGTTCCCGAGGGCGACACCTTCGACTGGGACCCGGAATCGACGTACGTGCGACGGCCGCCTTACTTCGACGGGATGAGCCCCGAGCCGTCGCAGGTGACGGACATCCACGGCGCGAGAGTGCTCGCCGTGCTGGGCGACTCCGTGACCACCGACCACATCTCACCGGCCGGGGCGATCAAGGTGGACAGCCCGGCGGGTGAGTACCTGACGGCGCACGGCGTGCAGCGCCGCGCGTTCAACTCCTACGGATCCAGGCGCGGCAATCACGAGGTGATGATCCGGGGCACGTTCGGCAACATCAGGCTCCGCAACCAGCTCGCGCCCGGCACCGAAGGCGGGATCACGGTGAAGCTGCCGTCCGGTGAGCAGATGACGATTTACGATGCGGCGCAGGCATACGCCGCCGAGGGCACGCCGCTGGTCGTGCTTGGCGGCAAGGAGTACGGGTCAGGGTCGTCGCGTGACTGGGCGGCCAAGGGCACTGCCCTGCTCGGAATCCGCGCGGTGATCGTCGAATCCTACGAGCGGATCCATCGGTCCAACCTGATCGGCATGGGTGTGCTGCCGCTGCAGTTCCGGCCCGGTGAGTCGGCCGCGTCGCTCGGTCTGACCGGGCACGAGGAATTCTCCGTGACCGGCGTTGAGGCGCTGAACTCGGGTGAGGTACCGCGCGAGGTGACGGTCCGCGCCGACGGAAACGAGTTCCGCGCGATCGTCAGGATCGACACGCCGGGTGAGGCTGCCTATTACCGGCACGGTGGCATCATGCCCTATGTGCTCCGATCGCTGCGCTGACCCGAGTATGGCGCCCGGCGAATGCCCGGCTGGGCTCACGGCAGGCGAAGCGGGCGGATCGCACCATGATCTGGTGCTTGCCGACTGTTCGGCTGACGACGTGCTCACCGGGCGCCGGCGGCTCGCCACCCTGCTGTTCGTCACCGGGATTACCGCCCTGGCGTTCAACCTCCGACCGGCCATAACCAGCCTTCCGCCGGTCTTTCCCGAACTGGCTTCCCAGCTCGGATTGTCGTCCGCCGCGCTGACCGCGCTCGCCACGATTCCCGTGGTGTGCTTCGGCGTGTTCTCCGGCGTCGCGGCGCGGCTGAGCCGCGGGTTAGGCGACGAGCGGGCGCTGTTTGTGTCGCTGATCGTGGTGACGGTCGGGCTGGCGCTGCGCGGTGCCTTCCCCCATGTGGCGCTGTTCCCCGCGACGGCACTCGCGGCGGCGGCTATCGCGATCATGAATGTGCTGCTGCCTGGCCTGATCAAGCGGCGCATGCCGCAGCGAGCGGGGCTCCTGATCGGGATCTACCTGCTCAGCCTCTCGGTCGGCGCCATCATCGGATCATTGATCAGCGTGCCCATCTATCACGGCTCGGGCGGATCATCGCAGCTCGTGCTCGGGCTCTGGGCGCTACCTGCCGCTGTGGCCGCGGTGATGTGGCTGCCTCAGCTGAGGCGGCGGCGCACGGCGGCCACGCTCGAGGAAACCGCGGACGCCCGTGTAATCGGCCGGGTGGCGGGCCGGCGATCCGGCGTGGCGGCCGGGCGATCAAGCGCGGGGCATGCCGTGCACAGGCACCTGCTCGGCTGGCAGGTGGCCGGATTCATGGGCTTGCAGAGCCTGACGTACTATGCCACCTTGTCCTGGCTGCCAAGCCTGTTCCGCGAACGGGGCGCGAGTCCAGCGCAGGCCGGCGTTCTGATCTCGGTGGCGGCCCTGGGTGGCGCCGTGACGTCGCTTGTCGTCCCTGTGCTCGCTCATCGCGCCACCGATCAGCGCCTGCTGGTCATCCTGACAGTGCTGGTGAGCGGCGTGGGGATCGCGGCGGCAGGGTTCGCTCCGATGAGCATGGCGACGTTCTGGATGTTCGTGCTCGGCCTCGGCCAGGGCGCGGCGCTCGGCCTGGCGATCTTCTTCACTATGGCCAGGGCGGCGACACCCGAGATCGCGGCATCCCTGTCCTCGCTCGCACAGAGCGCCGGATACCTGCTGGCGAGTACCGGTCCGCTGCTAGTCGGCTTCCTGCACACGGCCACCGGTACTTGGACCGTCCCGATTGTTCTGCTGATTGGGTTCACCGTGATGGAACTGTTCACCGGCTACCTTGCGGCCCGCGCGCGCGTCATCGCCTGATGCTCGCTTTCCGTGTGTGGCGGGCCGTCGGCCTTGCGGCCCCGTCCGCGTCTTAAGCCTGGCCCAAATTCCCGCGCATCGTGCGGTACCTGGCGGCCCGCGACCGTCCGAATGGCGCCCGCTCCGCGGTCATTGCCTGGCGGTTCTCCCCTGTGAATCGCGGGTGCGCGGGAAGCGCTTCCGCGGTCATTGCCGGGCGCTCGCTCACTGCGAATCGGCCCAACTCCACGTAACGTTAGGCAACGCCACCGCGCCAGCCCCCGACCCTGTTCTCGGTTGGGTCAGTCTTTGATCAAGGGTTAAGAAGCTGCTCCTCATCCCGCGGTACCGGGCCTGAGCGGGTGTGTCTGGTAGCTCAGCGGTATGGCGGAATCGGCCCGCGGCCGGGCGGGGATGCGTTCGCCCGCCCCGGCCACGCCAACCAGCTGCGTACGAGGCGGTCCGCGCCTACCTGTACGAGGGGGCGCCCCTCCGCTACGAGGGGGCGCCGCTGCACGAGGCTGCCGCGCGGTTCGGCTACACCCGTTCGGCGCTGCCTAGCTGGTCCACGACTTCCGCACGGGGAAGCCGGTGCTGTTCGCCTAGCTGAGCCGGCCTGGCGGCAACGTCACCACCCGCGAACCCGCCGAGCCAGCCCCACACCTCATAGCTCGAACCACTCGGAGCGATGACTTCTTGGCCAGGCCGGGCTCTCCTGCGGATTCCATAGCTTCCGTACACCGTACTCCGGAGGCAACAGCAATAGAGCGCAAAGCCGGTTCTCAAAGTCCTCTTCAGAAGAAACAACATCGGGAGAGCCTTGAAACTGGCCGGCATCGTAGTGGACCTCGTGGCCGAGCCGGTCAGCTTGCATACGGAACGACCGGTAGCGCTTAACCCCGCCCTTATTCACGCCATAGTTCCACCTGTGCGGGTACAGGTCGAACCATGGCCGGTTCGGCGTTTGCGGGCACAGGTCGGCGTGGAGCATGACCTCGCCGGTTTCCGGCCCGCGGCTGCGTCCAATGAACCGGTGTGCGCGAAGGCCGACGCTCTTCGGGAACTGGGCCGCGATAGCCCTTGCTTCCTCCGGAGTTACTGTCCTGTGAGTGGTGGCCTTAACATAATCCAAGCCGCCACATTCGGCGTCGGTGGCAGCGTACACCTTGAACTGGACCCTGGTAGGGTTCTTAAGTGGGCTCATAGAATCTCCCTAGTACTGGGCCGCATTGCGAAGTGACTCGGGTAATTGTAGGGGTGTACGCGAGGCCACGGTGCGGCGCGGCGGTCCTCGTGGGACCTCACCACGAGGGTACCTGAGTACCTTCCGTTGGGCAGCGGTAGTCGTGATCAAACTGCCACGTCTTCATGTGACCCAGGTCTCCATGTGACCCTAGAAATAGAGCATCCAGAGGCTTATTCAAAGGTCCTGGCGCTGGCCTCGTACCATGGCTCTGACCTGGTGGTACCTTGATTGTTTAGCTCAATAAGGCGAACTCTCGGATAAACCTCATCCTGAACGTTAACGCCGCGCGGTGTGATTTTATTGCCGGTAGGGTTCTCGTAGAGTTTACGTGGGTTCGAGCGCGGGTCGTATGCAGGGAGGGGCCAATGCAGGGCCAGTGAACAGCTGGCGCAGCGTGTAGAGGCAGCGTGTAGAGGCAGCGTGTAGAGGCTGTCGATGCCCGATTTGGTGGCCCGTGGATGGGACTGGACGACGTGGAAGCCAAACAGGCCCTTGGAGGGTCCGTCAGCAACCTCCTTAGCTGCGCATCCTGACCTTGCGCATCCTGACCTTGCGCATCCTGACCTTGACGGGTCTGATCGTTCTCGGCTTCGTTGTTGGTGAACTCGGTGGTGGCCGTGTCGGTCACCACCGAGATCATGTCTTCGAAGTCCCGGAGGCGGCGGGCGAGGCGCACCAGGCGGTGGCGCCGCAGCCAGGTTGCCGGTGATGCCCCCTTTGGCCCGGCACACACTGGGGCAGGGCTTCGGTTGCGTAGATCTTGCGTAGGAGACGCAGGGCTGGCGCCGGCGTTTGGCCCGTGGTTCCCGCCGGTCAGCCTGCCGGGGGGGTCGGTCATGTGCGCACCAGGGCGTAGCTGCCCGTGCTGAGCGTGGTGATAGGGCGCTCGATCAGCTCACCGCTCGACTCCCGCGCCGCCCACAGGTTCTCCCGGGGTGTACGCGGTTGTGAGCTCTCCGCGTCGTGCAGATCCTAGGTGATTGCCAGGCAGGGACGGCTTTGCGATAGTTGCAAGCATGCAAGTAGTCGGCGACGACTCTGCTCCCAACGTAGCGATCCTTGGTCGCTCGCACCACAAGGGACACATCGAATGACCACACCCCTACCGCCTGCGGTGATGGCGTTTGCGCCGAAGCAAGGTCACCTCCGTGACCAAGCGCTTTGGCCACGGTCAGGGCCATCTGGCCCTACAGCACCAGGCAGCGCAGAACTACCGCCTGGGCGGGATCGCGTGAGTCCCGAATCCTCGGACATCGTCACCGGCACGCTGGCGGCTAACCGCGCGAGCCGCCTTTTTGCCAGGTTGTGGCGGCTGATCGGTTATGGTGGCCGACGCTGTTACGCCTGCCGCACGTCTTGGGTGACGCATCACATCCCGGCCACGGGTAAGCACGTCTGCGCCAAGTGCGCCAACTAACGGGTCCGCTCGCGGTCGTCGCGGTCAACTTGGTCCACTCGGCCGTACCGTCGCCAGCAGCGGGGCGTGTGCGGGCTGCTGATGGGCCTTGCGATGGACCATGCGGCCAAGGACATCGCGGGCGCTGCGGCATACCTCGCTGACAGGCCCGACTGCACGTGGCAGATTGGCACCGTCGGTTTCTGCGTGGGCGGCAGCTTGGCCCTGTGGGCGGTGACCTTGTCTGCGCACGCCATCGCCGCGGTGGGATAATGTCCGCCGATCCCGTGGGAGCGGATGCGGTCAGCCTGGCAGAACTACAGCGGAAAGGCGGCGCTGATCCATGCCGGCGAGTGGGACAGCGGCCTCGACGCGCCAGGCATCCAGCAGGCCAGACGGCTCATCGAGGAGACCGACGGCGAGGTTACGATTTACGGCTACCCGGGCACACAGCACGCGGTCTTCAACGACGAGCGGCCTGAAATCTTCGACGCCGCCGCGGTGGGGCTGAGCTTGGATTGAACACTCGCCTTCCCGCGGTCGAGGCTTGCCAGCCAATAGCTCCCGGCGTTCGCTCAACAGACCGCCAGGGCGAGGGCGCCAACGCCCACTGTCGGCCTTCTACTCAACCGGCCGTCTGCACGTCGTCGCGCGAGAGGCAATCCGCGCCCGTGTCAGCTAGCACGCGGACAGTGTCGCGGCCCGAGTTCTTGGCCTGATAGAGGGCGCTGTCCGCGGCCGCGATGAGGTCGTTGAGATCACGGTGCGACCCGCTGAGGGTGGCGACTCCAATCGAGACGGTGACGCGCAGCCGGTATCCCTCCCTGCTGCCATCATCGATCGTTATGACCCGCTGCCCGACTTGGTCGCGGATCCGCTCCGCGATCTGCTCGGCCTCGATGGGGTCGGTATGTGGCAGCAGGAGCGTGAACTCTTCGCCGCCGAACCTTCCGACGATGTCGTAGTCGCGAAGGCTGCCGTGCAGCGTTTGGGCCAGTTGGCGGAGCACGCGATCGCCGGCCAGATGACCGAACGTGTCATTGACCTGCTTGAAGTGGTCGATGTCGGCCACAGCGACCGCGAGCGGTGTGCGAGTCCGGACAGCGCGCGCCAGTTCGGCGTCGGCCTCCCGCTGCCAGGTGGCCGCGTTGAGCAGCCCGGTCTTGGTGTCGATCCGCGTCTGATTGACCAGCTGGCCATGAAGCAAGTGACGGCGGTGCAGCACAAGTGAGGGCAGCGTCAGGGTCATCAGCACCGGGTTGATCGCTACGAGGAGGCAGAGGGACACCGCGAGGCTCAGTTCGACCACGTCGGAGGTCACCGACTCGCGAGAGGCAATCAGGTTGCGGAGCCGCACACCCGGATCGGATAGCCGGACGGCGCCGAAAACTGGCGCGTAGTTGATCAGCCATGCCAGGGCTCCGCACGCCATGACCGCCACCGTCCAGGTGACCACATGGATTCCGCGGCCGGGCGCGGGACCGGCGATCGTGCGCGGGATGGTCTGGAATGCGAGTGACGCGCATCCGTACGCCAGGCAGAGCGTGGCATTGCTGAACACCCGCCGATACACCACCATCCGGGGCACCCGCCACAGCTTGTAGGCGGTAAGCGGAATGGGAGCGGCGAGCGCATAGACGGGCGGGAGCGCTATCGCGATGGCCAGATACCAGACCGACTGCAGGTCCCTGGTCACAGTGCCGCGAGGCTCGTTCACAGTCCTGGTCGCCTCGATCGCGATGGCCGCGCAGACGACCAGGGCGGCGAATACGATCGGCCGGCCGGTTGGCCAGTGCGTCCGGATGATGCCTAGGCAAAGGGCAGCGGTGGCCAGCGTGGGGAAGGCAATGACGTAGCCACGCAGCGGCTCATTGAGCGCCCACACCGGCCACCGCGCGATGGCCGATATGCCACCGCGGATACCGGCACATAGGCGGCCTGGTAAGCGGCGGATCACAGGGGCTATGCGCATGGTGGCTCCTGGGCAGCTCGCGGAGCTTGGCCAAATCCACCGATTGCGGGTGGTAAGCGGCTATCGCCACATCGTTACGGGAACCTGGCCAGCGCGTCAAGGGATGGCCGACGCTCCTGCGGCAAGCTAAGGCAAGATCCTTCTATTACGGACAGAAGGCACAAATCGTCCAGCCTGAGGAGGTTGTGATGCGCGGCGAGTGGACCTGATTCGGGAAGGCGTGGCGAGGTCGGATGGTGCGGATCGGACGGCGGAGGAGGTTGTGATGCGCGGCGAGTGGACCTGATTCGGGAAGGCGTGGCGAGGTCGGATGGTGCGGATCGGACGGCGGAGGAGGTTGTGATGCGCGGCGAGTGGACCTGATTCGGGAACGCGTGGCGAGGTCGGATGGTGCGGATCGGACGGCGGAGGAGGTTGTGATGCGCGGCGAGTGGACCTGATCGGTTATCGAGAATCCGTTTCTGTTGCCAGTGCACGGCCGTGTGCGCTGGCCTGCTGTCGTTGCCAGCTCAGCGTGAGAGCCACCGCGAGCATCGCGCCTACAGCGCCGCTGACGGCTATCATCGCTGCGGGCCCGACCGCTTCTGCGACCGCTCCCGCCAGCACGAACCACACGCCCTGCGTCACCTGCATCCCGCCATTGGCGAGCCCGAACGCCTGGCCGCGGCGATGGTTAGGGATCGCGGAGACGAATGCCGCGTTGGCGGCTAGCTGATATGCAGCGCACGCCCCGGAGACGACGAAGATCGCCAGCGACGTCAGCAGACTGGGATGCAGCGCGCAAAGCAGCAGTGCGCAGCAGCAGGCGACCGCCAGCGGGCCCATCCAGCGAAGCCGTCGTGGCGGATCAACCATGCGGCCGAACGCGATGGCGCCAAGGGCGGTCCCGAATGGACCAGCGGCGAAGACGAGCCCCGCCGCGACGGCCGGCGGCATGGTGTGGAATCGCGCCGCATAGGGGACCGCGAGGCCCTGCGGTAAAACATAGAAGGCGACAAGCCAGCCAAATAAGATGAGGGTTCGCAGTTGCCGGTCGGCGAAGACGAGCCGCGTCCCGCTTGGCATCGCCGTCCCATGCTTGCCGCCGCGTGCCGCCAGCGAAGCTGCGGCGGCGGGCCGTGCTCGGACGCCGGCCAGAACGAGCAACGCCGAAGCCGCGAATGTGGCGGCGTCAGCGAAGAGGGCCACCTGGGTGCCGAGAAAGGCCACCACGACTCCGCCAAGCGCGAAGCCTGAGACCATCCCGATCTGGAGGGTCGTCTGGGTGATTGCGGTGCCAAGCACATAGACATCCCCGGTGAGAATGTCAGCGTACATGGCAGCGCGTGCGGACTTGAACGGCGAATCGAGCAGCGTGACGACGAACAAGAGCGTGATCATTGCCCACAGGCGCATCCCTGGCATGGTCATCGCGAGCACCAGTGCGGCCCTGGCCACATCGCATGTGATCATGACCAGCTTGCGGGGAAGCCGGTCGGCGAATCCGGAGAGCGCCACCCCGCCGATCACCCAGGGCAGGAAAGTGACGGCGTAGGTTACGGCGGTCCACAGAACCGACTGGGTGCGTTCAAAGACCAGAAACGTCATCGCCACCCGGGCTAGCTGATCCCCGGCGACGGACAGCAGTTGCGCCAGCCAGAGGGCGCGGAATTCGGATCTGGCGAAGACATCCCCGAACCGCGCCCGCTCGCCGACTGTGCTCAAGCGATCTCCTCGAACAGAAACCGTCCAAGCCCGGCGGCCCGCTGCCACCCTGTCCCCGGGTGACACCTCATCCTGCAGCCCGCTACTAAGGAACATAACAAGATGTTCCCCACCGGTCATATCCGGAAGCTGCACGGCAGGCGGTGGGTCGGACGGCTGGCGGTGGGTCGGACGGCTGGCGGCGGGTCGGACGGCTGGCGGCGGCCGGGGCGGCTGGCGGCGGTCAAGATGACTCAGGGGCTACCGGGGCGGCGTGCGTGACGAAGATCACCCACGTGCCCACGCGGTGCGGACAACATGGCGCGGGTGTGGCGCGTGTGCCAATTACGTGTCTGCCAATTGAATGGTGGCACCGCCGATGGCGCGACCGGACTCGGATCGCGCCCGAGGCGCGCAATGCGGGTGCCGCCGACGCCGTATCCGCGCTACCGCTTAGACTCGCCTACGCTTGGCTTGCGCCCGACATCCGCCGAGACGACCGGACCGAAGGAGCAGATCACTGTGACCCTGCTTGAGTCCATCGGTGGCCCGCGAGACGTGAAGCGGCTGAACCAGGAGCAGCTTACGCAGCTGGCCGGAGAGATCCGCGACTTCCTGATCCAGGCGGTCTCGCGCAGCGGCGGCCACCTCGGCCCGAATCTCGGCGTGGTGGAACTCACGATCGCCCTGCACCGGGTCTTCGACTCGCCGCGCGACCGTATCGTGCTTGATACCGGCCACCAGTCCTATGTGCACAAGCTGCTCACCGGCCGCCAGGGCGGGTTCGCGAGGCTGCGCCAGCGCGGCGGGGTATCTGGCTACCCGAGCCAGGGCGAGTCCGAGCACGATCTGGTGGAGAACTCGCACGCCTCGACCTCGCTGTCCTACGCCGATGGGCTTGCCAAGGCCTTCAAACTGCGGGGCGAGACCGGGCGGACGGTCGTGGCCGTCATCGGGGATGGCGCGCTGACCGGCGGCATGGCCTGGGAGGCGCTCAACAATATCGCCGCCGCACCCGACAGTCACCTGGTCATCGTGGTCAACGACAACGGCCGCTCGTACACGCCGACCATCGGCGGCCTGGCCAGCCACCTGGCTTCGGTCCGTATGTCGCCGAGGTATGAGCACGTGCTCGACTACATCAAGACCACGCTGTCCCGCACACCAGTAGTCGGGCCGCCGCTCTACGAGACCCTGCACGGCATCAAGAAGGGCATCAAGGACGTACTGCAGCCGCAGGTGCTTTTCGAGGACCTCGGCCTGAAATACGTTGGGCCGATCGACGGCCACGACGAGGTGGCCGTCGAATACGCGCTGCGCCGCGCCCGCGGCTTCGGCGCGCCGGTGATAGTGCACGTCCTCACCCGGAAGGGGTTCCGCTACGCGCCGGCGGAGAGCAACGACGAAGACTGCCTGCACCAGGTCGGCCCGGATACCGACCCGGAGACCGGCGTGCCGAACGGCTCCGCGGTACGAACCTGGACCAAGGTCTTCGCCGAGGAGATGGTCGCGATCGGCGCGCGCAGGCCGGACGTCGTAGCGATCACAGCCGCGATGCTTTACCCGACGGGCCTAGCGGCATTCGCCGATGCCTACCCGGACCGCGCGTACGACGTCGGCATTGCCGAGCAGCACGCCGTCACCAGCGCGGCCGGACTTGCCATGGGCGGCCTGCGCCCCGTCGTCGCCATCTACTCCACGTTCCTCAACCGGGCGTTCGACCAGGTCATCATGGATGTGGCGCTGCACAAGCTGCCTGTGACGTTCGTGCTCGACCGGGCCGGAGTGACCGGCGTGGACGGCCCGAGCCACAACGGCATGTGGGACGGCTCCATTCTCCAGGCGGTGCCTGGCCTGCGAATTGCCGCGCCGCGCGACGCCACGCGCCTTGCCGAGCTACTCCGAGAGTCGGTCGCGATCGACGATGGCCCGACCGTCCTGCGTTACCCGAAGGCCACCGTTGGCGAAGACATCGCCGCTGTCGGCAAGATGGGTGGCATGGATGTGCTTGCCCGTCCCGTATACAGCACAGAAAGCACAGAAAGCACAGAAAGCACAGACGGGCCAGGCCGCACCTACAACGCGGCTGGCACAGGGGGCACAACGGGATGCACAGACGGGCGGCAAGACGTGCTCCTCGTGGGGGCCGGGGTCATGGCGGGTGTCTGCGTCGAGGCCGCGGGCAGGCTCGCCGATCAGGGCATCGGCGTCACGGTGGTGGACCCGCTCTGGCTGAAGCCGGTGGACGAAGCGCTGGTGAACGCGGCACGCGGCAGCCGTTTGGTTGTCGTGGTTGAAGACAACGGCCGGGCGGGCGGCTTCGGTGACGCGGTCTGCCGCCTCCTGCGCGACCACGATGTGGACACGCCGGCCCGCACGTTCGGACTGCCGCAGGAGTTCCTGGGGCAAGGGGACCGGGCCACGATCCTGGCCGAGGCGGGCCTGACACCGCAGCACCTCGCGCGGCGGATCACTGAGATCGTGGCGCACGCCGCGAAACGGACGTCACCAGTCGAACAGCATTCGCAGGCGGGATGACAATGGCGGGGCCGGGCGTGACATCAGTGGTGTCCAGTGTGTCCATCGAATCCACCGCCCCGGCAGTCGCCGCGGCTTCCGGCGCCTGGAGGCGGAACTTGCGGGTGGCCGTAGTCGGCTCGGGGCCTGCGGGCCTGTACACGGCGGAAGCGCTGATCAAGCAGGTCGCCGCGCTCGGGACCGGGCTGGGCATCGAGGTGGACGTGCTGGACCGGCTACCCACCCCGTACGGCCTGGTGCGCTACGGCGTCGCGCCCGACCACAAGTCGATCAAGTCGATCGCCGTGTACCTGCAACGGGTTCTCGAGGATCCGCAGGTGCGGTTCCTCGGCGGCGTGCGTTTCGGCGCCGACGTGACCCGCGAGGAGTTGCTCGCTTGCTACGACGCCGTCGTCTACGCGACGGGCGCGATGCGCGACAGGCGGCTCGGTGTTCCGGGCGAGGACCTGCCTGGAAGCGTGGCGGCGACCGACTTCGTTAACTGGTACTGCGGGCACCCGGACATCGACCCGGCCATGTTCCGTCTCGACGCGCGGGCGGTCGCGGTGATCGGAGTCGGGAACGTCGCGGTCGACGTGGCCCGCGTCCTGGCTAAGACCGCCGCCGAACTCAGTAACACCGACGTGCCGGAACCGGTGCTCGCCGCGCTCGCGGCCAGCAAGGTCCGCGAGATTCACGTGATCGGCCGACGCGGGCCCGCGCAGGCCAAGTTCACCACCAAGGAACTGCGGGAGCTCGGTGAACTGCCTGGCGCTGACATCACGGTGGATCCGGCCGAGGCCGACCTTGACCGTTTCGACCCGACCGGCGAAAGCAGCAGGCTGGGCGAGTCCGACCGGCACGTCCGCGGCAACGTGGCGGTGATCAGGGACTGGGCCAGCCGGACGCCGCAGGGCAGGCCGCGGCTGCTGTCGGTCCGGTTCTGGCTCAGGCCGGTGGAGATCATTGGTACCGAACGCGTGACCGGGCTGCGTCTCGAGCGGACCAGGCTCGACGAATCTGGGCGGGTCATCGGCACCGGCGAGGATGAGGTACTGCCGGTGCAGATGGTCCTGCGCTCGGTCGGGTATCAGTGCGTCCCCTTGCCCGGGGTGCCGTTCGACGAGCGCAGCGCCACGGTGCCCAACGCCGAAGGACGAGTGCTCGGCGCCGACGGGAATCCGCGCCCCGGCGAGTACGTGGCTGGCTGGCTCAAGCGCGGCCCGACCGGCGTGATCGGCACCAACAAGTCCGACGCGGCCCAGACGGTCCGCGCGCTGCTCGCCGACGTCGCAGGCGGGCCGGGGCCCGCCTGCGCCGGATCTGGGCCAGTGCGATTGCGTGACGTGCTCGCCGTGCGAGGCATCCGGCCGGTGAGCTACGAGGACTGGCTCGGCATCGAGAAGCGGGAACTCGAGCTTGGCGCCAAACTCGGCCGTGGCGAGCGGGTCAAGCTGTGCGGCTGGGAAGCCCTGAACGCCGCATGCGGCATAGGGCCCGTCGCCAACGCATGACCAGGCATCTTCGCGCACAGCTGAACGGTTGTTTGGGCAGGACCTTCGGCCCTGCACGAGCGGAAGGGCGGCGAGCCACGCTTGCTGGTGTGGATCTTCGGCCCGCATCGGCAGGCCGACGGCGCACCACGCCAGCGGAAAACGGCCCTGGCGGAGGGGAGGGGCGGCGCCGATGAACGTCGGGCTGCGGGAGCTCTTGCGGGGCGGCGTAGGCGAGAACGTGCCACGCATCGACGGGATCCCGAAGGTCAGCGGAACGTTCGCGTACGCGAGCGATCTGGGGATGGACGGCATGCTCTGGGGGGCGACGCTCAGGTCGCCTTACCCGCACGCGGCGATCCGCGGCATCGACATCGGCGGTGCGCTCGCAAGCCCGGGCGTGCACGCGGTGCTGCTTGCCAGCGACATCCCAGGCCAGAACCGCTTCGGCCTGAACTTCGACGACCAGCCGGTGCTCGCCGACGCGGTCGTTCGCTACGACGGCGAACCCGTCGCCGTCGTAGCGGCGGAGACGGCAGAACTCGCGCGACGAGCCATCTCACGGATCGGTGTCGAGTACGAGCCACTGCAGGTCCTTGCCGACATGGAGGAGGCGCTGCGTGCGGGCGCGCCACGGTTGCATGAGTTCGGCAACGTGCTGCGGCACGTCCATTTGCTGCATGGCGACCCCGACGCCGTCGCGGCCGACCACTGGGTAGGGGGCTACTACGAGACCGCCATGCAGGATCAGGCACCGCTCGGGCCTGAGGCCGGTCTCGCGGTCCCGGCGGAAGACGGCGGAGTTGACCTGTACGTCGCGACCCAGTGGCTGCACGTGGACCGCGAGCAGATCGCGCCGTGCCTGCGCCTGCCCGAGGAGAAGGTGCGGCTGCACCTCGCCGGCGTCGGCGGCGCGTTCGGGTCCCGCGAGGACATTCACATGCAGATCCACGCTTCCTTGCTTGCCCTGCGCACCGGCCGGCCGGTCAAGATGAGTTTCGGGCGCGAGGAGTCATTCCACTCGCACGTGCACCGCCACCCGTCGCGGATCTGGATGCGGCACGGCGTGACCGCCGAAGGCAGGTTGCTGAGCGTGGACGCGCGGCTGCTCTTCGACGGCGGTGCCTATACGTCGTCGTCACCCGCCGTGGTCGGCAACGCGGCTACCTTCGCCGCGGGACCCTACGACGTGCCGAACGTCCGGGTGGAGGGCACCGTTGTGTATACCAACAACCCGCCGTGTGGCGCGATGCGGGGCTTCGGCGGCCCGCAGGTCTGCTTCGCGCACGAGGCACAGATGGACAAGATCGCGGCCAGGATCGGCATCGACCCCGTGGAGTTGAGGCTCGCCAATGCGCTGAAGACCGGTTCTGTGCTGCCAACCGGCCAGGTGCTGACGGGCGCGGCCCCGGTAAGGGAAATCATCGAGGGCTGCAGGGACCTGCCGCTGCCACAGCCGGATCCTGCCCGCGGCCGCGACATCCTGCGCTACCCGGGCGGCACCGGCGCCGTCACGCGCGGTGAAGGGCTGAAACGAGGAGTGGGATTCGCGGTCGGCTACAAGAACGTGGCGTTCAGCGAGGGATTCGACGACTCCGCGGCGGCCCGCGTCACGCTCAGCTTCGGGCCCGATGGGCCGGTGGCCGAGATTTACACCGCGGCGGTCGAGATGGGACAGGGCCTGTACACCTTACTTACCCAGATAGTGCGCACCGAGCTTGGTGTCGACCGCGTCGTGTTCCACCCGGCGGACACCCTGGTTGGTAACGCGGGCTCCACCTCGGCCTCCCGGCAGTCGATGATGTCCGGGGGAGCCGTGCAACTCGCGTGCGCGCAGGTCCGCGGCGCCCTGTTCGATCGCGCCTGCGCGCATCTAGGGCCGGTCGGCAGGGAGGACCTGGTGCTCGAAGATGGCCAGGTATTCATGGGTGGCAGCGCTGGAGCGGCCCGCTCGGTTGGTCCGGTAGGCGACGCCCTTCCCGCAGGCGCTGAAGGCCCGCCGGTCGTGGACATCGGGGCGTTCCTCGGCGAGCCGATCGAGCGCGGTGTCGTCTACCGCCACCGGGCTACCGAGCATTTCGACGAGAACGGCCAGGGCGACATCCATGTGTCGTTCGCCTTTGCCGCCGAACGTGCCGTCGTCGAGGTCGACGAGGAGCTTGGCCTGGTGCGCGTCCTGCAGGTCGCCGCGGCCGTGGACGCCGGGCGGGTACTCAATCCCAGTGGATTCGAAGGCCAGATTGAGGGCGGGACGGCGCAGGGCCTCGGGCTCGCGCTGATGGAGGAGGTCCAGGTCCGGGAGGGGATCATCCGCAACCCTTCGTTCACCGACTACCTGATCCCGACCATCCTCGACATGCCCCCGGTGGTTTCAATGGCGATCGAAGCGCCGGAGCCTGGGGTTCCCTACGGCCTCAAGGGCATCGGCGAGTCGCCCACCGTGGTCGCCACGGCGGCGATCGTGGCCGCGCTGCGTGACGCCACGGGCAGGGAACTCAACCGTGCGCCGGTCTCGCCTGACGAGCTCGCCGGGCTGCGCGGACCCGCGCCGAGCGCTGGCGCGCCGCCGCCGCCCAAGGTGCCCGGCCAGTGGCCGGTCCCTTACTACCACGACATGCAGTCCGGACAGCAGAGGCTCATGTGAGCGTCGGCCAGCCCCGGCACGTCACGGGCCCGCTGCCGGGCAGCCCGGGGAATCCGGAGATTATCGTCATCGACGGCTGCGCGATCGCGACGGTCGACCCGGTCGGCCGGGAGTTCGCGAGCGGCCACGTCGTCGTAGCTGGTGGCAGGATCTCGGCGATCGGCTCAGGCCCGGCGCCCGGCCGCTACCCGGCTGCGCGGCGGATCGATGGTACCGGCTGCCTCGCCACACCCGGGCTTGTCAACAGCCACGACCACCTCTACCAGTGGGCCACCCGGGGGCTGGCGCAGGACGCCACCTTGTTCGAATGGCTGACCACGCTGTACCCGGTGTGGGCGCACATCGACACCGGCGTCGTCTCCGCTGCCGCCCTGGCCGGCCTCGTCGCGCTCGCCCGGTCGGGCTGCAGCATGTCAGCCGACCACCCCTACCTGTTCCCCCACGGCGGCGGCGACCTGCTGGCCGCGGAGATCGCCGCGGCCGCCAGGGTGGGGATACGGTTCCACCCCTGCCGCGGCTCGATGGATCTCGGCGCGTCCTCGGGCGGTTTGCCGCCTGACGAGGTCGTGGAGGACAGGGACACCGCGCTGGCCGCCACTGAGGAGGCGATCGGGCGCTGGCACGACCCGTCGCCGGTGGCCATGGTGCGCATCGCGGTCGCGCCATGCTCGCCGTTCTCGGTCTCCGCCGGGCTGATGCGCGATGCCGCACTACTGGCCCGCCGCCGCGGCGTCCGGCTGCACACCCACCTGGCGGAGACCCTCGACGAGGACAGCTACTGCAGGGAGCGCTTCGGCTGCGAGCCGGTCGAATACGCGGACAAGCTCGGCTGGCTCGGCAGCGATGTCTGGCTGGCGCACACGGTGCATGTCGGCCGGGACGGCGTGCGGCGGCTCGCCGCCTCGCGCACCGCGGTCGCGCACTGTCCAAGCTCGAACGCGCGGCTCGGCGCCGGCACCGCGCCCGTGCGCCCGCTGCTCGACGCGGGTGCGACGGTCGGGCTCGGCGTGGACGGCGCGGCGTCGAACGAGTCGGCGTCCTTGGCCGGTGAGCTTCGCCAGGCCCTCTTGCTGGCCAGGCTCGGGTATGGCCCGCACGCGATGAGCGTGCGTGACGCGCTGGCCCTCGCGACCATCGGCGGCGCAAGGTGCCTCGGCCGCGAGGCCGAACTCGGCTCGCTCGAGGCGGGGAAACTCGCCGACATCGCGCTGTGGCGGCTGGACGGCTTCGGATCGGCGGACATCGTGGACCCAGTCGCCGCACTCGTGCTCGGCCCGCAGCCGCCGCTCGCGCTGCTGCTTGTCGGCGGGCAGCCGGTCGTGGTCGACGGCGAAGTGGCGGGCTGCCCGCGCGATGAGGTCGCAGATTCGCTGGTCGCGGCGAGCCGTCGGCTGGCCGGCCTGGCCAGGGCCGGATGACCGTGCGGCGCCGGACCGTGTGGCACCGGACCGTATGGCGCCGGACCGTGCGGCGCTGGACCGTGCGGCACGGCGGAGGTGCAGCATGAGTTTCCTGCAGCCGGTGAGCTGGCCGGAGGCGCTCGCGGCGCGTGCCGCCTACCCGAACGCCGTCGCGGTGGCCGGAGGCACGGATGTCCTTGTCGACATCAACTTCAACCGCCTGCACCCCGCGGCCGTGCTCGATCTCGGCCGGGTCCGCGAGCTTGGCGACCGCTCACGCGCTGACGGGACCATCAGGCTCGGCGCCGGGGTCAGCTACCACGACATCATCACCGGCCTCCGCGCCGATCTGCCCGGGCTTGCCATGGCGGCCCGCACGGTCGGCTCACCGCAGATACGCAACCGGGGCACGGTGGGCGGCAATCTGGGCTCGGCGTCCCCGGCGGGGGACGCCCATCCGCCGCTGCTTGCCTCGGGTGCGGACGTGGAGGTCGAGTCGGTCCGCGGCCGGCGGCTCATCCCTATCGGCGATTTCTTCCTCGGCCCGAAACGCAGCGCGCTCGAGGCGGACGAGCTGATCGCGGCGGTGCATATTCCGCCGGCCACGGGACCACAGCTGTTCGCCAAGATTGGTAGCCGCAACGCCATGGTCATCGCGGTCTGCTCGCTGGCCATCGCGCTGTACCCGGACCGTCGCAAGGTGGGTACGGGGATCGGGTCGGCGGGACCGATCCCGCTGCGGGCCGTGGCGGCCGAGCGGTTCCTCGAGGGGGTGCTCGACGCGGGGAATTACTGGCAGAGCCGCGAGCCGCTGTCCGACGGTGTGGTGTCGAGGTTCGCCGACCTCGTCGGGCAGGCGGCCCAGCCGATAGACGACGTGCGCGGGTCCGCCGGCTACCGGGTGCACGCGCTGCGGGTACTCGGCCGGCGGATGCTCGGCTGGGCGTTCGAGGATTATCGGAGGGTGGCGCGGTCATGAAGGTCTCGTGCACGGTCAACGGCGAGGCACGGGTGGCGGACGACGTCAGGTATGACGAGTCACTGCTGGAGTTGCTGCGCGAACGGCTGTGCCTGCCCGGCACCAAGAACGCCTGCGAGCAGGGTGAGTGTGGTTCGTGCTCGGTGCAACTTGACGGCACGCTCGTCTGCTCGTGTCTGGTGCTCGCCGGGCAGGCACAGGGGTGCGAGATCGTCACCATCGAAGGACTCGGCGACGGCGCCGGGCTGCACCCGATACAGCAAGCGTTCATCGACGCCGGGGCCGTGCAGTGCGGCTTCTGCACGCCGGGACTGATCATGTCCACGCACGACCTGCTGGCCCGCGTGCCCGATCCGGGCGACGACGAGATCCGCGAAGCCCTGGCGGGGAACCTGTGCCGCTGCACCGGCTACCAGAAGATCCTCGAGGCGGTGCACCTTGCGGCACGTAGCTAGTGCTCCGTAGAGCCGTCCGCTCAGATCTCAACGGCCGGGCAGCTGCGCGTTCCGCAGCTCGCTGCTGTGCCGCTGGGCGAGCGCGGTGCCCCTGGCATTTTCCCGAACGGCTGACACCAGCTGGCGGGCGCGCCGGCGTCAGTCGGTCTGGTGGTGTTACGCCTGCCTGCCCCGGCCGTTCACCGTCGCGTCAACGGGAGACGATTGGCTGAACGGGATCCGGCGTGCGGAAGGCGAGGCGGCGATGGGACGGATCGTGGTGGTCGGCGGCGGCATAGTCGGCACGATGCATGCGGTGGAGGCCCTGCGCCGCGGGCACGACGTCATCCACCTCGAGCGTGAGCATGGCGCCAGGGGAGCGAGCGTCCGCAATTTCGGCCTGATCTGGGTGAGCGGTCGAGCACCCGGGCCGGAGCTCGGGCTCGCGCTGCGGGCACGGGCCCGATGGGAGGAAATCGCCGCGGACATACCAGGCCTCGGGTTCCGGTCCCATGGCTCGCTCACCCTCGCCGTCGACGACGGCGAGCTCCAACTGCTCAAGGAGGCAGCCGCGCTGCCAGATGCCGCGGTGCGGGGCTATGAGCTACTTGAACCGGCGGCTGTCCGGAGCGTGAATCCAGCCCTGCGGGGCGAGTTCGCCGGCGGCCTGCTGTGCCGGATGGACGCCGTCGTCGAGCCGCGAGAGGCGCTGCGGGCGATCCGTGCGTATCTGCTGGCCGCGGGGACTCCGGCCGCTGGTTACCAGTGGCTTCCCGGCTGTGAGGCGATCGAGGTCGGCCCTAACGGGGTGCGTGACCACACCGGGACCTGGCACCGCGGCGACCTTGTCGTCCTGTGCACCGGGGCCGCGCACACCGGTGTCGCCGGCCCGCACCTCGCTAGCTGGGCACGGCCGCCAGTGCGGCGGGTCCGTATACAAATGATGCAGACAGCGCCTCATGCGGGCGCGCTCACCACGTCCGTGGCCGACGGCGACTCGCTCCGCTACTACCCGGCCTACGACCTGCCTAGCAGGCGCCACCTGGGCCCGCAGGCCCCGGTGGCGGCGCGGACGGCCGCGCAACTGCTGCTCGTGCAGCGCCTGGACGGCGGCCTGACCATAGGTGACACACACGAATACGACGAGCCGTTCGCATTCGATGTCGATGAGGACGCCTATGATCATCTGTGCCTGCACGCGGGGAGGCTGCTCGGCTCGCCACTGCCGCGTATCCAGCGCCGCTGGGCCGGCGTCTACAGCCAGGCCACCGGCGACGAGATCTATCACAGATCCGACGTCGCGACCGGCGTCGTACTGGTCACCGGCCCTGGCGGGCGGGGCATGACCTGTGCGCCGGCCATTGCCGAGCAGACTTTCACATGACTAGCGGGCTGGCGGCTGCCATCGATGAGAGGACTCGCGATGAACGACATCACGATCGCCTGCCTGGACATGGCCGGAACCACGGTCCAGGACGAGGGCGACGTCACCGCCGCCTTCTCCGCCGCCTTCAGGCGGTTCGGCGCGCCACCTGGCACGCCGGCCCACGACGCCGCGATGCAGACCGTCCACGCGACCATGGGCCAGTCGAAGATCGATGTGTTCCGGCTGATCCTGCGCGACGAAGCGACTGCGCAGCGAGCCAACGAGGCGTTTGAGGAGCGCTACGCGGCGGCCGTCGAGGCGGGCGGGGTCACCGCACTGCCCGGAGCGCTTCACACCATCACGCGCTTCGGCGGCGTGCCGCTCGCGTTTCTGTTCATCGCGACGCTGGGCTCGGCTGGGACCGTCACCGGATGGCTCACCCGGATCGGCTTCGACCCGTATGCGCACGGTTTTAACCTCTACACCTTCAGCGGCATCGTGATCGTCTACATGTACTTCCAGATCCCGCTGATGGTGCCCGTCATCCTGCCGGCCATGGGAGGACTCCGACCGGCTTGGCGCGATGCCCGTGTCAGCCGTCTCGAAGCCGGCCACGATCCGCAGCGCCGTGGTCTTCCCGCAGCCTGATGGGCCAAGCAGCGCCACCAGTTCGCCGGGACCCACCTCAAGCGACAGCCTGGCGAGCGGCGGCTCGTTCGGCAATATCGAGCCTGGAATCGACTTCGTCCTTGTCGATGGCGTAGACGTATCCCTGATTCCGGCGGCCAAGCGAGACATGGGCATGGTGTTTCAGAGTTACAGCCTGTTCCCCAACATGTCGGCGCTGGACAACGTCGGCTTCGGACTGCGGATGCGCAAGCGGCGCACGGCCGAGCGGCACCGCCGCGCCGGGGAGCTTCTCGAGATGGTCGGCCTGGCCGCTCACGCCAGGCATTTCCCGCATCAGCTGTCCGGCGGCGGCCAGAACCTCTGGCTGGCGGGCAAGGCTCGTCCGATAGAGCTGCCGAACCTCGTCAGCAGTGGCACGGTGAACCACGCCGCCTACAGCGCGCTGCCCACGGCGGCCTCGGGCACGCTGGTGTTCCCGACGCAGGCCCAGCTGGCGACAGCGGAGACGCTGTTGTCGCAGCAGTGGGCAAGCAAGATCTGACGTGGATCTTCCTGCTGGCGATCGCAACGATCGGAGGCCGGCGAGCGCAGATGGCACCAGGTCCGCAGTTCTCTGTCGTCCCTGTCCCCAGAGATCGTGGAGAGTCCCGATGACAGCGAACACCGCCAACGAAACCGCCGCCGGCAGCATGACCGCCCGCGCCGCGAGCGGCGCTGGAGTCACCGTCTCGCTGCAGGGCATCAGCCGGTCCTTCGG